>DAIERH010000130.1 GCA_027346925.1 Geobacter sp. | reverse complement strand
CCCGAGCCCAACGTTGCGCCCCCAGATGCCCGCCGCGCCGCAACCACCACACAGCCCCGCCCCGGACAAGCCGGAGCGGGGCGTTCTTTTCACGGCGAACGCCTCTCCGTCCGGCGGCTCCCGGAACCGGTTCCGCTGCCGGCATCCCCCTCCCACGGGGAACCACGATTCATCACGGAACGCCGCTTTTCTTGACTGCCTGCCGACGACGTGATATCAACGAGTTAAGGCAACTATACTCACCACGGGGTTCCGGACGTTCTATGCTCCAAAAAGAATTCGTCATCGTCAACAAACTCGGTCTGCACGCCCGGGCATCGGCCCTGTTCGTCAAGACCGCCAGCCGTTTTACCTCCGAGATCAAGCTGGCCAGGGACGGGGTGGAGGTAAACGGCAAGAGCATCATGGGGATCATGATGCTGGCAGCCTCGAAGGGGAGCACGGTCCGTCTCACTGCGGCCGGGGCCGACGAGGCCGAGGCCATGCAGACCATCGGAGATCTGATCACCAATGGATTCGGCGAAGAGTAACGACATGCGGGTATACACGGGTATCGCGGCCTCGCCTGGTATTGTTGTGGGGAGGCTGCGGGTCATCGACCGCCGCCGCCTCGGCGTCGAGGAATACGACATCGGCCAGACGGGCGTCTCCGCCGAGATTGACCGGCTGAGGTCGGCCATCGCCAGCACCCGCGACGAACTGGAACTGCTCAAGGAACACCTGCAGGCGTCCATTGGCGAGGAACACCTCTTTTTCATCGATACCCACCTCCTGATCCTGGGGGACACACGGCTGTTCAGCGAGACCGCGGCAAACATCGAAACCGGCCTGATCAACGCCGAAGGCGCCCTGCGACGGACGCTCCACCGGTACCGCGAATTTTTCGCCGGCATCAGCGACCCCTACCTGCGTGAGCGCATCAGCGATGTCGAGACGGTCATCGAGAAGATCCTGCGCAATATGGCCGGTGAGGCGCCTGCACCCATCTCCCAGGAAGGCGGCCAGACCATCATCGCGGCCCACGATATCTCGCCGGCCGATATCCTCCAGATGGACCGGAGCAGCATCATCGGCATGGTCACCGAGATCGGCGGCCGGACCTCCCATACCTCCATACTGGCCAGGGCCTTTGAACTGCCGGCCGTGGTCGGTGTTGACGGGATCGCCGACCTGCTGCTGGACGGCAGCCCGGTCGTCCTGGACGGCCTCAGCGGCCGGGTGGTCGTCAACCCGGACAGCGACGCGTTCCTGGATTGTCTCCGGCGCAAACAGCAGTACGAATACGTGGAGCGCGAACTGCTCAAGACTGCCTCCCTCCCCGCCGAGACGCCCGATGGCCAGCGCATCCTGCTCAAGGGCAACGTGGAGGTGCCCGAGGAGGGGATGTCCATCGTGAGGCACGGCGGCGAGGGGATCGGGTTGTACCGCACCGAAATGCTGTTCATGAACCGTCCCGAGATGCCGGGCGAGGAGGAACAGTACCAGGCCTACAGCGCCATGCAGCGGGCGGTCGCGCCCCACCCGCTCACCATCAGGACCCTGGATGCGGGGGGGGACAAACTCCTGGACGGCATCATCCGGGTCAGCGAGCAGAATCCTGCCCTGGGGATGCGTGCCATCCGGCTTGCCCTGAGCATGCCGGACGAATTCAAGAAACAGTTGCGGGCCATCCTGCGGGTAAGCGCGGCCGGCCCGGTGCGGATCATGTTCCCCATGATCTCGGGGCTGGAGGAGTTGCGCCGGGCGCGGGCACTGCTGACCGAGGCCATGACGGAACTGGAGGCGGCCGGCATTGCCTTTGACCGGAACATCAGCGTGGGGATCATGATCGAGGTCCCCTCGGCGGTGGTGATGGCCGACCTTCTGGCCAGGGAGGCGGACTTCTTCAGCGTCGGCACCAACGACCTGATCCAGTATTCCCTTGCCATGGACCGTTCCAACGAGCACCTGGCGGATATGTTCCAACCGCTCCATCCGGCCGTGCTGCGTTCATTGCGGCGCGTGGTGGAAGCCGCCCACGGGGGGGGTATCGACGCCTGCATCTGCGGCGAGATGGCCGGTGATCCCCTGTTTCTGCCCATACTGCTGGGCTTGGGCTTCGACGAACTCTCCATGAGCGCCTCCTCCATCCCCCGGGTCAAACAGGTCCTGCGGCGCTGTACCAGGGAACGGGCACTGGAGATCACCCGGGCCTGCTTCGGTTTTGCCACGGCCACGGAGGTGGAGCAGTTCCTCAAGGACGCCGCAACGGGCCAGATTGGGGGAGAACCCGGATTGACATGACACCCCATCTCTATTTTTCCGTCATCAGCTTCATCTTTGGCGCCGTGGTCGGCTCGTTCCTCAACGTCTGCATCTGCCGCATGCCCCGGGACGAATCGGTGGTCTCGCCCCCCTCCCATTGCCCCCGCTGCAATTACCGCATCCGCTGGTACGACAACATCCCGCTGCTGAGTTACCTGGCCCTGGCCGGGAAATGCCGCGGCTGCGGCGCCCATATCTCGTTGCAGTACCCGTTGGTGGAGCTGGTCAACGCCCTCTTGACCCTGGCGCTTTTCCTCCGTTTCGGGCCATCCCCGACCTTTCTGGTGCTGTTCCTGTTCTGCTCGGCCCTGGTGGTGGTCACCTTCATCGACATGGAGCACCAGATCATCCCGGACGAGATATCCCTTCCCGGAATCGTGCTCGGTTTTGTCTGTTCCTTCTTCCTGCCGTGGCACGGCTGGTTGAATTCCCTGTCCGGTATCCTGCTGGGAGGCGGCAGCCTGTGGCTTGTGGCCTGGGGCTACCATCTGCTGACCGGCAAGGAGGGCATGGGTGGCGGGGATATCAAGCTGTTGGCCATGATGGGCGCCTTTCTCGGCTGGAAGGCTGTTCCGTTCATTATCTTTGCCGGTTCCCTGGTCGGCTCGGTGGTGGGCGTTTCCATGATGCTGTTCCAGAAAAAGGACTCCAAGCTGGCCATCCCCTTCGGTCCCTACCTGGCCTTCGGGGCGCTGCTCTACATCTTTTACGGCCGCAGCCTCATCCAGTGGTATTTCAGCCTGGGCAGTTCCATCAGGGGGTAGGCCGTGCGCCCGTTCCGTGTCAGCCTTACCGTCTCCATCCTGGCCTTCCTGAGTTGCCTGTTGCTCATGGCCTGGCTGCTCTTCAGCCTGCTCGCCTTCCGCACAGCCGCCAACGACCTGTTTGCCCAGAAGGGGGACCATGCCCGCATGCTGCTGGCAACCTTTGTCAGCCAGCTGCCCGACGACATCCCCACGTATCCGCAGGGGATGATCCCATCCAACTCCCCGGCGGCCATCTATGCCCAGAAGCTGGCCGAGGAACCTCCCTTCCTTCGCCTCACGCTGCTGGACGCCAACGCCAAGGTCATCTACACGGTTGGGCGGGACAGCAGCGATGTCTACCAACCCTTCAGCGTGACGCCGGAGGCCGTCCGGGGGAGCTTTCTCCTGCCCGACGGTTCCGCCATCGTCTCCCTGACACAGGTCGTACGGAACGGGACCGTTGCCGGCCGGGCGGGGCTGGTGCTCTCCCTTTCGGCCGAAAAGGCGCGTTTGCAACGTTCACGCCGGCTTTTCATGTCCTATTTCGCCATTGATTTCATCCTGCTCCTGGGCCTGGGCGCGTTCATCCTCTCTCGCATCGTGGTGGCCCCGGTCAGCCGGCTCCTGGCCGCCACGGCGAGGATCACGGGCGGTCACTATGGCCAGCGGGTGCGGGTTTCGGGCAGTTCCGAACTGGCCCAACTGGCCGAGGCCTTCAACGTGATGTCCGAGACGCTCCTTCTCAAGGACCAACAGGTATCGGCCCAGGTGACTGCCCTGGAACAGGCCAACAACAAGTTGCGCCAGGCCCGGGAAGAGTCGTTGCGTTCGGAAAAGATGGCCTCCATCGGCCTTCTGGCCGCCGGCATGGCCCATGAGATCGGCACCCCCCTCGCCTCGATCATGGGGTATGCCGAACTGCTGGGCGCTGAGCAGCCGGAGCATGGCGCTGTCCAGGATTACACCCGGCGCATCTCCGAGGAGTGCGCCCGCATCGACCGCATCGTGCGGGGGCTCCTGGACTATTCCCGCCCCCGTGCCAGCGTTGTGGAGGCCACCAACATTCGGGCCCTGGTGAAGGAGTCGGTTGAATTGCTCGCCCAGCAGGGGGTCTTCAAACAGATCAAGGTGACCACCTGGTTCGAGGACGGACTGCCCGCGGCATTGGCCGACCCGTACCAGCTCCAGCAGGTGCTGGTCAACCTGATGCTGAACAGCCGGGACGCCATGCCCGGAGGGGGCAGGCTCGCCGTCAGGGGCACGATGGATGGGAACGTCACGTTGCCGGGCCGGACGGCGGGGTGTGTGCGCATGGACGTGGTGGACAACGGCGAGGGCATCCCCGAGGATCATCTGAAGAGCATCTTCGAACCCTTTTTCACCACCAAGCCCCCGGGCAAGGGGACCGGCCTGGGACTGGCCATAGCGGCGCGGATCATGGATGGGTTCGGGGGCCGGATTACGGTGAAGAGCGCTCCGGGCCAGGGGAGTTGTTTCAGCCTGTGGCTGCCGGCGGCTACATCTTGCCACCCCTAGCCCCTCCTAACATAGGAGGGGGACTTTAAAGCTCCCCTCCTTGCTAAGGAGGGGGTGAGGGTGGTTGGTTTTGGTTCAAACTACCAAGGACAATGGTTATGACCACCCAAAAACAGATCCGGATCATCGACGACGAGGAAAACCTGCGCCACATGCTCGGCGTCATGCTGACCCGCCAGGGCTACCGGACCGATACCGCGGCGGACGGGCTCGAAGGGTTGCGCCTGGTGGCCGAGCAGGTGTACGATTTCATCCTCTGCGATATCCGCATGCCGGAGATGGACGGCAAGGCCTTCCTGGCACGGGCGCTGGAAGGGCATGTCGCCTCGCCCGTGATCATGATGTCGGCCTACGGCACGGTCGATACCGCCGTGGAATGCCTTAAAATGGGCGCCTATGATTTCATCTCCAAGCCGTTCAAAAAGGATGAGATCGTGATGGTGCTGAAAAAGGCCGAGGAGCGGGAGCGGCTCAGGGAGGAAAACAGCCGTTTGCGCGAGGCCGTGGCCGGGAGGAACGCCTTCTGCGGCATCATCAGCAGAAACAGCGCCATGGAGGAGATCTTCGGGCAGATCCGCAAGGTATGCGACCTCAAGACAACGGTACTCATCCTGGGCGAATCGGGAACCGGCAAGGAACTGGTGGCCCGCGCCATCCACGACAACGGTTCCCGGTCGAACCGGCCCTTTGTGGCGGTCAATTGCGGCGCCATCCCGGAAAACCTGTTGGAGAGCGAACTGTTCGGCCATGTGCGTGGCGCCTTTACCGACGCGGCCGGCGACAAGACAGGGCTGTTCGAACAGGCCGATGGCGGGACGCTGTTCCTGGACGAGATCGGCGAGATGCCGCTGGCCCTGCAGGTCAAACTGCTGCGGGTACTGCAGGAGGAGGAGATTCGGCCGGTCGGCGCCGCTGCGTCGCGCAAGATCAACGTGCGGGTGCTGTCGGCCACATCCCGCGATCTCGATGCGGATGTCCGGTCCGGCCGCTTCCGCGAGGATCTCTTCTTCCGCCTGAACGTCTTTTTTATCCAGTTGCCGCCACTTAGGGAGCGTATTGACGACATTCCGCTCCTGGCCGAGCATTTCATGGCAAAATACAGCCGGGCCATGCAGCGCCCGCCCGCCAGGATCACACCCGATGCCATGAGGTTCCTCATGGCCTATGCTTGGCCGGGCAACATCCGCGAACTGGAGAATGTCATCGAACGCGGCCTGATCCTGTGCGAGGGGGATGTCATCTCCGGCCAATGCCTGCCCGGCGGCCTCCGTGGGGCGGCAGGGGTGCAAACGCCCCTGCCGGACGAAGACCTGTCCATCAAAAAGGCCGAGGATGCCATGGAACGGGAGTTGATCCGCAAGGCCCTGGCCAGGACCGGCGGCAACCGCACCCAGGCTGCGAAGATCCTGGAGATCAGCCACCGCTCGCTCTTGTACAAACTCAAGGAGTTCGGGATCGACTAGGCAAAAATTGCGCCGGGTTGGTGCCATCGGAGAGGAAAAGTACGCAATTTTTGCATGCCAGATTGTTGTCTGTAAATTTTTACTAGTATTATCAGTGTGTTACTAGCTGTCAGGGAAAGGCATCGTTTTTGCTTGATCCACGGCGTACCTACCATTCAGAAAGGATTCATCATGTTTAAAGAGCTTCTCGTTGCCCTTGCCGTTACCGTCACCGTCGCTTCACCGGCGTTTGCCATGGCCAAGGATGGTTGCGGCGGTGATTGCATGGTCTGCCACAAACTGACGGAAAAGGAGGCGGCCGAACTCCTCAAGAATACCGGCGTGACCGTGAAGTCGGTCAAGCCCGCGCCCGCCAATGGCCTGTTCGAGATCCTGCTGGAGAAGGAAGGCAAACAGGGCATTCTGTTCATGGATTACGGCAAGAAACACATCATCCAGGGCATGATGGTATCGCTTCCCGATTTCAAGCCGGTGTCCGCCCACATGCAGAACCAGCCCCAGCCGAAGCAGGTGACATCGATCGATCCCAAGACGATCCCGCTCGAAAGCTCGATCGTGATCGGCAACCCCAAGGGATCCAAGCATCTGTACGTCTTCACCGACCCGGACTGCCCCTACTGCCGCAGGATGCACGGCGAATTGAAACAACTGG
>DAIERH010000012.1 GCA_027346925.1 Geobacter sp. | reverse complement strand
TTTGGCAACGTGTTAACAAGTGCACCTGATGTTAATTGTGTTGCGCCTGTGGCATGCTCCATTCCGTCCATGTGAAACAAGGAGCCTGCCCGCCATGATATGAAAACAATCCCGTGGCCATAGTCTCGCGGATTCCCTTTTCAGCGCTCTGAAGTTAACAGTCGCAATTATTTTAACAACCCGGATGAACCGTTTTCCCACCTTTCTTTCCCGCTCTTGTCCAGTACGGACGCTTTGAACGCCTTAACATCCCCCGAAAGCGAACTCCTGAACACCCCAGTCGCAACATATTGTTATTATTATGTTTTTATGCGCAGCATGCTGGCATGGTTTGTGATAACACGACAGATAGTGGAAATCGTCCGCACAGAAGCACGTTCCACGACCTCATGATGAAATGGATATGGATGGTTCATATGACGGCAATGCGAATACCCCTTTCCGAATCACTCTATCGTTACCGGTTTGACCTATTACTGGTGCTCATGTTGCTGGTTGTGGTTTACGGCACCATTGTGCCGGAAATGGCGGTCCAGTGGTACCAGGATGACAACTACTCCCATGGCTTCCTCGTACCGCTCATAGCGGGATATTTCCTTTACCAGCGATTCGGCGAACTGAAAACTGCGCCTGTTCAACCCGCAAACATGGGGCTCGTCGTCATCATCATCGCCCTTGTCCAGTTGATCATAGGGTCGCTCGCCAGCGAATATTTCACTCTCCGTTCTTCGCTGGTCGTGCTCCTTGCCGGCATCACATTGTATTTCTTCGGCACGCAAGCCTTTAAGACCGCCCGCTTTCCGATCCTGTACCTCCTCTTCATGGTGCCTCTGCCGTACATCGTCTACGACGCGCTTACCTTTCCCTTGAAGCTTTTCGTGACCCGGCTTTCCGTAGGGATTATGAAGTTCATGGGACTTGTGGTCATACGTGAAGGGAACATCATCATGTTCCCCTCCATAACCCTTGAGGTAGCCGATGCGTGCAGCGGCATCCGCTCGCTCATGTCGCTTCTTGCCATCAGCACCGCCTATGCCTTTTTGATGCAGGCCTCGTCAATAAAACGTTGGATCGTCATAGTGTCCGCCCTGCCATTGGCGCTCTTTACCAACACCCTGAGGGTAGTCGTGACCGGCATCCTTTCCAACTACGCGGGAGCTGCTGCTGCAAAGGGTTTTTTCCACGAATTTGCCGGAATGGCGGTATTTGCCCTTGCAATAGGTCTGCTGCTCGCCATCGGCATTCTGGTGCGGGAAAAAGAATCATGATCCATAGATTCAGATTCATACTTTTGTACCTCCTCCTCATGGCGACCTGGAGTTATATCCATTTTCATGCCACAACGACCGTCCCGGTCACCAGGCCGCTGATGGAGTTTCCGGGAACGTACCGGGAATGGAGAATGATTTCCCAGTCCCGGTTCAGCGAAGAGATCCTGAATGTACTCAAACCAACGGATTATCTGTGGCGGCAGTACGAAGGAAAAGAAGGCGGCACCATCGGGCTGTACATCGGCTATCACGACGGCGGAACGGAAAGCGGCGAGATCCATTCTCCAAAGCATTGCCTGCCGGGAAGCGGGTGGCAGCAGGTATCGACCACTCCCATGCTTCTCTCCGAGCCGCAGTGCAGGATCAACCTGGTAAAAGCCGTGTATCAGAAGGGGGACAGCAAGGAACTCCTGTTTTACTGGTTCCAGGTGCATGAGATGACGTTATCCGATGAATACACTCTGAAACTGGCCGAAGTGATGAATGCCATAATTCATGGACGCCGGGACGCGGCGTTTATCCGGGTGACGGTCCCATTCGAGACCGACGAGGATCAGGCCGTTCAACGGGGGATCGGCTTTATCCGCGACATCTATCCGCTGATCCGGGGTTTCCTGCCATCCTAGGGCACGAGGCTGCATTACATCGGACTCAGGTTACCTTTTTTCCGAAGGGGGCATCAGTGAACACATCCAGAAAAATATCGGTTGTAGGTCTGGGCTATGTGGGTCTTCCCGTTGCCGTTGCCTTCGGTAAGGCTGGAAAAACCATAGGCTACGACATCAACCAGATTCGCATCGAGGAATTGCGGCACGGCTATGACCATACGGGAGAGGTGACGGCCGAAGAGCTTATCGCCACCGACATCGTGTACACCAACTCGGTCGAAGACCTGAAGCGTGCGAATTTTCACATCGTTGCCGTCCCCACGCCGGTAAATGATTCCAATCAGCCTGACCTGACCCTCCTCCTCCGCGCCTCGGAAATCGTCGGCAAGGCGCTGAAAGCGGGCGACATCGTCGTCTACGAATCAACGGTCTACCCCGGTGCAACCGAAGAGGATTGCGTGCCGGTGTTGGAGAAGGTTTCGGGGCTCACGTGCGGCCGCGATTTCCGGGTCGGTTACAGCCCGGAACGCATAAACCCGGGAGACAAGGAGCACACCTTCTGCCGGATCAAAAAGGTGGTAGCGGGCCAGGATACCGAATCCCTGGAGATCATCGCGAAAACCTACGAGACGGTGGTGACTGCCGGGGTCCATCGGGCACCGAGCATCATGGTGGCGGAGGCAGCCAAGGTTATCGAGAACACGCAGCGTGACCTGAATATCGCCCTCATGAACGAACTGGCACTCATTTTCGACAAGCTGGCAATCGATACCAGCGCGGTTCTGCAGGCGGCAGGCTCGAAATGGAACTTCCTGCCGTTCAAACCGGGGCTCGTGGGAGGCCATTGCATCGGCGTGGATCCGTATTACCTCACCCACAAGGCGGAGAAAATCGGGTACATCCCCCAGGTAATCCTGGCAGGGCGGAGAATCAACGACGGCATGGGGAAGTATATAGCCCAGCGTACGGTCAAGGAGATGATCCATGCGGGGCATTATATCGCCGGCAGTACGGTCACCGTGCTGGGACTTACCTTCAAGGAGAACTGCCCCGACCTGCGCAACTCGAAGGTAATCGACATCATCCGCGAACTGAAGGAATACGGCATCAAGGTCCAGGTCCATGACCCGCTGGCCGACACCGACGAGGCCAGCCGTGAATACGGGGTTTCCCTGTCCGCCCTGGAAGAGCTGAAACCGGCGGCGGCGCTGATCAGCGCTGTTGCCCATGAAAGCTATCGGCACTGGTCGCTCGACAAGCTGTCACCCTTACTGGCGGACAAGCCGGTGCTGATCGACGTAAAGGGAATCTTCGACCACTGTGTGTTGCAGGATTCAGGTATCCGGGTTTGGCGACTCTAGAACCGAAAGGACAAGGCAATGCTCCAGTACGACAAGATTCGCAATGAGCTCCATGAAGAACCGAAGAGATGGTTGATTACGGGGGTAGCCGGCTTTATCGGTTCCCATCTGCTGGAGGAGCTGCTGCGGCTCGATCAACAGGTGGTAGGGCTCGACAATTTCTCCACGGGAAAGCGGGAGAATCTGGACGATGTCCGGGCCATCGTGGGTGAGCAGCGCTGGCGGCGCTTCAGCCTCATTGAAGGTGACATACGCCATCTCGGCACCTGCCGGAAGGCATGCAACGGGGCCGAGGTGGTCCTGCACCAGGCGGCGCTCGGCTCGGTCCCCCGCTCTATCGAGGATCCATTGGGGTGTAATGAGAACAACGTGATGGGAAGCATCAACGTCCTTCAGGCTGCGTGCGACAAGCGCGTGAAACGCGTCGTGTATGCCGCGAGCAGTGCCGTATATGGCGACCACCCCGGCCTTCCCAAGGTCGAGGATGCCATTGGCAGGCCTTTGTCGCCCTATGCGGTCAGCAAACAGGTCAATGAACTGTATGCCTACGTATTCTCCCTCCTCTACGACATAGAAACCATCGGCCTGCGTTACTTCAACGTCTTCGGCCCGCGGCAGGACCCGGACGGCGCCTACGCGGCAGTCATTCCCCGCTGGATCTCGGCGATGAGCAAGGGAGAGACCGTCTTCATCAACGGAACAGGCGAGACGAGCCGGGACTTCTGTTACGTTACCAATGCGGTTCAGGCCAATCTGCTCGCGGCGACAACAACCTGCCGGCAGGCCGTCAACCAGGTTTATAACGTTGCCCTGAACAACAGCACTACCCTTAACGAACTGTTTTACAAGCTTCAAGAGAGGATTCTGCCCTATTTCGATCACGTACGCGGCACCAAGCCCACCTACCGTGACTTCCGTCCGGGCGACGTTCTCCACTCGCAAGCGGACATCAACAAGGCAGAACAATTGCTGGGATACGCTCCGACCCATACCATCGACAAGGGATTGGACGCCGCCATGGGATGGTACATGGCGAAACGCCAGACAGAACATTGATGAACCCTTGACACCATACCGGAGAGAATCGGACCGATTATGCTGACTGTCATCTCCATCACTGCAATTATGGCTGCGATTGCCTATCCGCTCTATTTTGTCTGTCGGAAGAACATATCCGCCCCTCCACTGCCGCTGTCGCTGGTCGTCGCGTTGGCCGGCGCCCTTGAGTTTTTCGACCTGATGGCGATACATGGCCCGGAACACCTGCTTTTCTGGAAGAAATTTTCCCTGACAACGGAAGCCTTCCTGCCCCCGCTCTGGCTCTGGTTTTCCCTGGTCTATGCCCGCCAGAGGGAGCCCCGGCTGGTCCCCGTATTCCTCCGCCTGATGCTGGCCGCATCCCCCCTGTTTGCCGCGTGCGCCCTCTTTCTCCCCGTCGATTCGTTCTTCTACTCACCCCACTTCGCATCGGAAAGGATGCTCTTTCTCGGCAATTCCGGATTGTACTTCTATGCCATGATCGTACTGTATCTGACCGTGGCCCTCATCAACCTGGAACAGACCCTGACGCATGCCAATCTGCCGACACGTTGGAAGATAAAGTTCGAACTGCTGGGGGCGGGAGCGATCCTGGCGGTCCTGATCCTGTACTACAGCCAGGCCCTCCTCTTTCGGACCCTCAATGTGCACCTTGTCCCCGCCCGAGCGGCGATCCTGACCATTGCCCTGGCAATGATGGCGTATTCCCGTTTGAAACGGGGCACCAACGCCACGGTTTATGTCTCACACCGGATTGTCTATCAGTCGATGGTACTCTTTGTCGTCGGTGCCTACCTGATCGGGCTCGGTCTGGTCGGCGAGGGAATGAAACATTTCGGCGATGCCTTTCAGTACGTCCTGGCCTTTGTCCTGGTATTTCTTACAGGACTCGGGCTCCTCGTCGCCATGCTATCGGAGCAGGTCAAGCGCAGGATCAATGTATACATTCAAAAGAATTTTTACCGTAACAAGTACGAATACCGAATCCAGTGGCTCCAGTTCACTGACCGACTCTCCTCATCACAGACGCGTGAAGGGTTGCTGCACTCGATCGTCCGGGGGTTCTGCAGTACGTTCGGGATGGGCAGCGGAATGCTGTTCCTGCTCAAGCAGGAACACGGCACCTATCATCAGGTGATCGGCATTGGCATGGATATCTCCCCCATTGCCATCGATGTCAACGACCCGCTCCTGATGTGCGTGGCCGGAAAGGGCTGGATACTCGATCTGCGGGACAAGATCGCAAAAATCGGCAACAGCAGGCAGCGGGAATTATTCAAGGACGTGGAGGCATGCTTCATCATTCCCCTTCTCATAAGCAACGCCATTGACGGCTTCATCGTACTTGGAAGACCGATCAACAAACATGAGATATACAACTACGAAGACTTCGATTTGATGAGGGTCCTTGCCAAACAGGCCTCATCCGCCTTGTTGAATCTCCGTCTCTCGGACCAGCTGGCATATTCACGGGAGATGGCGGCAATCGGGAAAATCTCCACTTTTGTGATGCACGACCTCAAGAACCTGGTTTCCGCCGTATCGCTCGTCCTTGAAAACGCCCAGTATTACATAACCCTTCCGGCTTTTCAGAAAGAACTGCTCGCAACACTCATGAACACCGTGAACAAGATGAATGCCCTTGTGTCCCGCTTAAAGCACCTGCCTGAAAAGGATACCCTGCAGCACAGCTCCGTAGACCTGCTGCAGATGGCGCATGAAACCGCCGCACTGGTCAAATGGTCCGAGTTCCGCGTGATTGGAACTCATGTCATCGCCGACATCGACAGGGAGGAAATCCAGAAGGTGGCTCTCAACCTGATGCTTAATGCGGTTGAGGCTTCCGAGGACAGAAAACCGGTAATTATCGAAGTGGGTGAGAACAATGCGCCCTATTTCCGGGTAAAGGATGAAGGCTGCGGAATACCGGAGGATTTTCTCCGCGATGCCCTGTTTACGCCCTTTTCGAGCACGAAGAAGAAAGGGTTGGGAATCGGCCTCTACCAGAGCAAGCAGATTGTCGAGGCGCATGGTGGGAAGATCGAAGTGCGAAGCGAAGTCAACAGAGGTTCGGAATTCACCGTCTGGCTGCCGAAATTTCAGCCGGGCGCGTCATCATCATGAGGACTAATGCCATGGAAAAGCTCATGATCGTAGAGGATAACGAGGATATCCGCAGTCAGATGCGTTGGGGGCTCGGAAAGGACTACGAGATCATCGTTGCCGGCAATCGCCAGGAAGCGGTCTTCCTGTTCAAAAAACATTCTCCACAGGTTGTCACCATCGACCTTGGACTCCCTCCCGATGAAGAAGGCGCCGAAGAAGGCTTTCGCTGTCTCGAGGAAATCCTGCGCATGGCCCCTCAAAAAAAGGTTATCGTTATCACCGGCAATGGAGAGCGGGAGAACGCCTACAGGGCGCTGCAAAGCGGTGCGTACGACTATTACCACAAGCCGTTGAACATCGCGGAACTGAAGGTTATCCTGGGCAGGGCATTTCACCTTGCAACTATCGAGAGGGAGAAGGTCCTTCTCCAGAAGAGCCAGGAAGAGCACACTGTCAGCCATAATGGGATCATCGGCCAATCGCCGCGGATGTTGGAGGTTTTCTCGTCCATCCGAAAAGTCGCTTCATCGGACGTGGCAGCATTGATCACGGGAGAAAGCGGTACCGGCAAGGAACTGGTCGCAAACGCGATCCACCGACTCAGTTCGAGGAAGAACGGACCTTTCATAGCGATCAATTGCGGGGCAATTCCCGACAATCTGCTTGAATCAGAGTTGTTCGGCTACGAAAGAGGGGCATTCAGCGGCGCACACAACCGCGTGCAGGGCAAGGTGGAATATGCTCACAAAGGGACTCTGTTCCTCGATGAAATCGGAGAACTGCCGCTGAACCTGCAGGTCAAGCTGCTTCGTTTTCTACAGGAAAAAACCATCCAGCGTGTCGGCGGACGTGAGGACATAGCCGTCGATGCCAGAATCATCGCCGCCACCAACCGCAACATCGTCAAGGAAACAGAGGCCGGCAGTTTCCGTGAAGACCTCTACTACCGTATTTCGGTTGTCCACATCAACCTCCCTCCGCTGCGGGAACGGGGAGAAGACATCATACTCCTGGCAAACCTGTTTCTGCGCCGGTTCAGCGAAGAGTTCAAAAAAAAGGGACGGCGTTTCAGCGCAAATGCCATAAAGGACCTGGAGAGTTATGAATGGCCGGGCAATGTGCGTGAACTGGAGAACAAGGTGCAACGCGCGGTCATCATGTCCGACGCCTCCCTCATCGAGTCCGATGCGCTTGGGTTTACGCCGGGATCAATGAAGGAGAAGGCATGTGTTACGCTCAGGGATGCCCGAGAGAGGGTCGAGCGGGAAATGGTCGTTGCGGCCATCGAAACCCAGCGGAATAACATGGCCAAGGCCGCCGCAACGCTGGGGATCAGCAGACCGACACTCTATGATCTCGTCAAGAAGCACAGCATCGGAAAATCGTTGGAGGGAGAGGCGGCCTGACGCGGGTATTCCCCATAAGAAAAGGGCTAGCCGTTTTGACTAGCCCTTTTATATGTAGTGGTCGGTGAGAAAGGATTCGAACCTTCGACCCCCTGCTCCCAAGGCAGGTGCGCTGCCAGACTGCGCTACTCACCGATAAAAAAGATTTTGTATCACAAATAATCCCGCAAGGCAACAGCTTATCACTTGACCATGACGCCGCGCTCCATGTGCTCCTTCCACTCCCGCACAAGCCCAACATAGCTCAGGCCGTAATCCTGCAACGCGGCGGCGATGGCCGCTTCCACATTCATGCCGCTCCCCAGGGCGACCAGCAGGTCCTTTACCCGGTGCCAGCCGTAGGTCGTCACCAGATAATCGACCATGGCGTAACTCTGCTGATAGGCCAGGAGGGCGTCCTGCCGGGAAAGGCCGCTGAAGCTTCCCTCCAGCCGCCTGAAATCGGCAAAGGCTCCCGAACGTGCGACACGGTTCAGGTCGGTCATGGGCCGATTGTACTGGGTCCGGCCGAACCATTCCGCGATCCCCTCGTTCAGCCAGAGCGGACAATTGCCATGGGTCAGGTCAAAGACGACCACATGGGCGTATTCATGGAACAGAACCCCGCGCATAGGAGGGGTTATCTCTTTAAGGCCGCCGTAGGGAAGCCTGATGGTGCCGTCGTAGACACCTCCCGACCAGTCGGGGGAGTCAGTCACAGCCTTGAAACCGTCACGTTGATAGATAGCCACCGGCACCCGGGCCTGGGGGAAGTGCCCCAACCCGGCGCCGACCTGATTGGCGGCGGTCTCCAGCACATCGAGGATCGCCAGGGCAAAGGCGGTTTCCACACCCGGATCGTAGCTCAGGTCGAAACGGGAACTGTGGCCCCGGTCCATGCCGGCCTCAACCGCCATCTCACGGCGCGCCTTGTTCAGCAGCGCTACTATCTCCGGCCGCCCCGGTGCAAGTTTCAGCGCCTGTTCCCACAGATCAACGGCCTGAAGGCGATTGTCGTTATCGTAGAGCACGAGCCCCAGGTAGTAAAGGGCCTCGATCGAATCGGTTTTTTTCGCCCGGGCGCGTTCCAGCTCGAAGCGGGCAATGTCGTCTCTCTTGAGATGGTAGTTGCAGATACCGTGCAGCAGGGCATAGGACGCATCCTCGGGATACAACTCCAGGGCCTTGACAAACTGTTCATCGGCCTGTTCGTAACGCCGCTGCGTGAAAAGACGATGCCCGTACACCCCATACCCCTCGGCCAGGTTTCTCTTGTAGGTCTCGTTGAGCGGAAACAGCTGATATGCCTTGAGCAACTGCTCCAGCCCCTTTTCGTACTCACCTGCCAGCACTAGTTGGCGGCCGGCGCTGCTGTCGATAACGGGATTGTTCTCGGTTTGGACGGCTGGTGCGGACGTGGCCAACAGGCAGAGTGATGAAATGGCGATGAGCAGGGAGACCGGCTTCGGCATGGCCCTACGAACTGCCCCACGGGTCGCTGCCGAACTGGACGCGCAGGCGTTCATCCGGATTCTGGCGGTAGAATTCATCTTCCGAAAAGTTGAAGCGATAGGAGCGCAGGTAGGCCTGGAGGACCGATGCCGCGGCATTGATCCTCCGGATATCCAGCGAAGGAGCACTGGTCTCACCCGTGAGATCGGGATGGGAGGACTTTACCAGTTCGCGATGGCGGCGCTTGACCTGGGCCATGGTCAACTGGTCGCGTTCGCTGAAACCAAAGACACCGAGGGCGGCTGTAAGCTCAACGTAGGTCATGGTCAGGAGAGAAACGCGGCTACCGAGGCGCTGATGCCTGCGGTGTCGAGTCCCAGCGCGGCGCGCAGTTCGTGCTGCTCCCCCTGGGGGATCGGACTGTCGGGATAACCGAGCCGCAGTACCCGTACGCCGATCAGGCCGCGTTCTTCCAGCAGCTCCAGCACGGCGCAGCCAAAGCCCCCTTGCAGAGCGTTCTCCTCGATGGTGACGATACGGCCGTATTTCTGGGCCAGTTCCAGGATCAGCATCTCGTCCAGCGGTTTGACGAACCGGGCGTTGACCACGGACAAACGGATACCGTGTTCCGCTTCCAGTTGCGCCG
The DNA here is from genome assembly GCA_027346925.1 of Geobacter sp. Taxonomy (GTDB): domain Bacteria; phylum Desulfobacterota; class Desulfuromonadia; order Geobacterales; family Pseudopelobacteraceae; genus JACPFJ01. The sequence continues at coordinate 12,631 of DAIERH010000012.1, read as the reverse complement.
CTGCCTCCACTGCCGGGTAGACCATGGTGCCCAATGCCAGCAGAACGCCATCGGGTCCCTCGGTCAGCAGCTCGGCCCTGCCGATCCGGATGGGCTTGAAGCTTTGGTCCAGGGCCACGCCGTAGCCGTTGCCGCGCGGGTAACGCACCGCTACCGGCCGCTCCAGCTCGATGGCGGTGGCCAGCATGTGCTGCAGTTCGTTCTCGTCCTTGGGCGCCATCAGGGTCATGTTGGGCAGGTGCCGCAGGTAGGAGAGGTCAAAGGCCCCGTGGTGGGTCGGACCGTCGCTCCCCACAACCCCGCTCCGGTCCAGGGCAAAGGTAACCCCCAGGTTCTGCAGGCAGACGTCGTGGAATACTTGGTCGTAGGCGCGCTGCAAGAAGGAGGAATAGACCGCGAACACCGGCCGCATGCCATCGGCGGCCAGACCGGCGGCAAAGGTGACGGCGTGCTGCTCGGCGATACCCACGTCGAAAAAGCGCTCGGGGAACTCCTTGGCAAACCCCGACAGGCCGGTGCCGTCGGGCATGGCGGCGGTTATGGCCACGATGCGCTCGTCATCGGCCGCAAGCCGGCAAAGCGTGGAGCCGCAGATGGCGGTGTAGGAGGCCGCCCCGCCCTTCCCCTTCAGCACCTTGCCGGTCTCTATCTCGAACGGCCCCACCCCGTGGAACAGGGCCGGGTTGTCCTCGGCCGGCTTGTAGCCCTTGCCTTTTTTGGTCAGGACATGGATCAGCACTGCATCATCGAACTTTTTGACGTTCTCAAGGGTTTCCAGCAGCATCGGCAGGTCATGACCGTCGATGGGTCCGATATAGTCGAAGCCGAAGGCCTCGAAGAGCATGCCGGGCGTGAAAAATCCCTTGAAGGATTCCTCCATCTTGCGGGCCATGTGCAGCATATCGTTGCCGACGCCGTCGAGGCGCCCGAGGAAGGACTCCATGTTCTTCTTGAGACGGAACACGAACTCGCTGGAGGCGGTGCGACTGAGGAAGTTGGACAGGGCACCCACGTTCTCGGCAATGGACATCTCGTTATCGTTGAGGATGACGATCAGGTCCTTGTTCAGATGCCCGGCCTGGTTCATCCCCTCGTAGGCGATGCCGCCGGTCATGGAGCCGTCGCCGATCACCGCCACCACCTTGTTCCTGCGCCCGTCCAGGTCGCGGGCCACCGCGAAACCGGTGGCAGCCGAGATGGAAGTGGAGGAATGGCCGACATCAAAGGCGTCATGGGGCGATTCTGCCCGTTTGGGAAAGCCGCTGATGCCGTCCAGGGTGCGCAGGGTGGAAAAGCGGTCCCTGCGGCCGGTCAGTATCTTGTGGGCATAGGCCTGGTGCCCCACATCCCAGACGATCTTATCGACCGGCGTGGTGAACACCCGGTGCAGGGCGATGGTCAGTTCCACCACCCCCAGGGAGGGAGCCAGGTGTCCGCCGTTTTTGGCACAGGTTTCGATGATCGACCGCCTCAGTTCGGCGGCCACGGCCGGCAACTGTGACGCGGGGAGTTTTTTCAGGTCTTCGGGAGAGTTTATCGTTTCAAGGATAGCCATATAAAATCCTTACCTTTAAAAAGCATTACCATGGAGAATGCAAAGAAAAGCATGGTGGTTAAAGGGCCTGATGCTTATTACGCCATTCATTGCCTTGCTTTTCCTCCGCACCCCTTCTGTTGCCTTGGTGGTGATAGCTTCTTACTTCAGTTTTTCCGGCTGACGATGTATTTGGCGATCTCCCGCAGCGGATCGGCCTCGGCACCAAAGATCTCCAGCGCGCCCAGGGCTTCGTCCATCATGACCCGGGCCTCCTGCTTGGCCGCCGACAGGCCCATCACCGCCGGATAGGTGGCCTTGCCGCGGGCCTCGTCGGAGCCTGCATCCTTGCCGATCTCCTCGGTGGTGCCTTCGATATCCAGGATGTCGTCGGCGATCTGGAACGCCAGGCCGGCCGCCTCGCCGTAACGCTTGATGGCGGCCAGGCGAGATTCGTCGGCGCCCCCGAGCAACGCCCCGGCCACCACCGAGGCCTTGATCAGGGCGCCGGTCTTGTGGGTGTGGATGTACTGCACCGTGGGCAGGTCCATATCCGGCTTACCCTCGCTCTCCATGTCCACCACTTGTCCTCCCACCATGCCATAGGAACCGGCGCAGGTGGCAATCTCATGGATCACGGCCAGGCGCGCAGCCGGGGGTACGTCACTGGCAAAACGCGGGTCGCTGATCAGCTTGGAGGCCTCGGTCAGTAGGGCGTCGCCGGCCAGAATGGCCACCGCCTCGCCGAACACCTTGTGGTTGGTGGGATTGCCGCGCCGGAAATCGTCGTCGTCCATGGCCGGCAGGTCGTCGTGGATCAGGGAATAGGTGTGGATCATCTCCATGGCGCAGGCCGCCGGGATGGCAGCCTCCGTGTTGCCCCCCACGGCCTGGCAGGCCGCCAGCATCAAGATCGGGCGTACCCGCTTGCCGCCGGCAAAGACCGAGTAGCGCATCGCCTTGTGCAGGCTGTGGGGAAGCTCCGTCTCGGCGGGCAGAAACCGGTCAAGGGCCTCGTCCACCCGCTTGCACTGTTCTTTGAGATATAATTTCAGGTCCATGATAATGTCCTTTTTGTACACGAATCTCACCACAGAGACACGGAGACGCAGAGGAAAACGAAAAACAATAATTAACAGGGATGAACGCGATAAACAGGATAAAGGCTTTGGGTTTCCACCAAAAAAGTTTAAGACGTTATCCCGTTAATCCTGTGTATCCTTGTTAAAAATGCTTTTGAATTTCTCCGTGTCTCTGTGTCTCCGTGGTGGATTGCGATTTCAATTGTCGTCCGGTTCGAACGGCTCGCGCTTGAAGCTGCCGTCCTTCTGCTTCAGCAGCACCTCCACCCTCCGCTCGGCCTCGTCCAGCTTCTTCGAACAGAAGGCGGCATGCCTGACCCCTTCCTCAAAGGCCTTGAGGGAATCCTCAAGGGAGAGGGAGCCACCCTCCAGGCGGCGCACCACCTCTTCAAGCTTTTTCAGCGATGTCTCGAATTTTTCGGTTGCCATGGGGAATCCTCGAAAAATAGTTATTATACAGATATGCCGTTCGTGGTCAAGCTTTCGCCTCCTCGATCCGCTCCACCCGGCACTCCGCTTCGCCCCGGTGGAAACGGAGCCCCAGCCGGTCACCCACACTCAGTTGGGTACTGTCGGTCACCACCCCGCCATCGGCCATGCGGGTGGCGATGGCATAACCGCGCGACAGGGTGGAGAGGGGAGAGAGCACCTCCAGCCGGGCCGCATTCCCGGTGAAGCGCTGTTTCAGGGAATCCAGCCGGGCGACCAGGCTGTGTTCGGCCTGGGAGAGCAACAACCGAAGGTGCTGACGCGTATCAGCGACAGCCTGCATCGGATTATTAAATGACAATGATTGTTTCAAGCGATCAAACTGTTCACTGCGGCGTTTGACGGCATGTTCCAGCCCCCGCTCAAGCCGCGCCGACAGGTCGTCCACCCGCTGGGACAAGTGCCCGAGCATGGTGCTGGGGTCATGCAGGGCCCGGCGCAGGGATTCGAGCCGCGACTCCAGCGACCTGAGGCGCGTCTCCATGGTCAGACGCAGGCGGTGGCCCAGGGCCTCCACCTGTCCGCGCAGTTCATCGGTACTGGCGATGACAAGCTCCGCTGCCGCCGATGGCGTCGGTGCGCGCAGGTCGGCGGCAAAGTCGCAGATGGTCCAATCGGTCTCATGACCCACGGCGGAGATGATCGGGATTCTGGAACGATGAACTGCGCGGGCCACCCGTTCCTCGTTGAAGGCCCACAAGTCTTCCAGCGAGCCGCCGCCCCGACCCACGATCATCACGTCCACCACCCCCAGCCGGTTCATGTCCTCAATCGCCCGGGCGATCTCCAGGCCCGCGCCTTCGCCCTGGACCCGCACCGGGTACAGCAGGATCTCCAGGGAGGCAAAGCGCCGTTTGAGCACGTTAAGGATGTCGTGGATGGCCGCGCCAGTGGGCGAGGTGACCACCCCCAGGCGGTGGGGAAAACGGGGCATGGGCCGCTTGCGTGCTTCGTCGAAGAGCCCCTCCCCTGCCAGCCGTTCCTTGAGCTGCATGAAGGCCAGCTGGAGCGCGCCCACGCCTTTCGGCTCGATATACTCCACGATGAGCTGGTATTCGCCGCGCTGGTCATAGACCGAGATGCGCCCCCGGACGATCAGCCCCATGCCGTCGTTGGGACGGAATTTGAGATTCTTGACGGCGCTCTTGAACATGACGCAGCGCAATTGGGCGCCCGAATCCTTGAGGGTCAGGTACATATGCCCCGACGAGGGAAACGACAGGTTGGAGACCTCGCCTTCCACCCAGACCTGCTCGAAGTTCTCCTCCAGCACCCCGCGCAACAGGGCGGTCAGGCGGCTGACCGTAAGGATCGTCTTTTCGGAGAAGATGTTCATGGTGGCACCCTAGCACACCCGCGGAAAGGGTGTCAAACCGGTTGACCCCCGGCGGCAAATTGACTACTATTGTATTCAAACGGCGTGAAGCCGTAATTTATCAAGGACGGCGGACACGCGGCATGCAGCAGTACCCCTACATCGTCACCATCTCCTCCGAAAAGGGAGGGGTCGGAAAGACCACCCTGGCCAGCAATCTGGCCATCTACCTGAAGGCCATGCGGGAGGACTTGGCGGTCACCATCCTCTCCTTTGACAACCATTTTACCATTGACCGTATGTTCGAACTGAAGGGGCAGAAACTCAGGGGCACCGTCCATGAGATGCTCCTGGGCGCGCCAGCCAGCGACTTGGTGCATACCGGCCAGTACTGCGTCGGCTATATCCCTTCCTCCACCGAACTGGGCGATATCCACGAGCGCTTCAAGGGGCCCATGACCCTGACGCGCATCATGGCCGAATCAGGAATTGGCGGCATCGTCATCATCGACACCCGCCCGGACCTGAACATCCTGACCCAGAATGCCCTGTACGCCGCCGACCAGGTACTGATCCCGGTCAAGGACATGCCCAGTCTGGAGAACTGCAAGAATATCTTCGCCCTGTTCGAGCAACGGGGCATGGACAAGAAATCCCTGGCATTGATCCCCTGCCTGGTGGATGAGCGCATCAAATTCGACGGCGTCTTCAAGGACCAGAAGACCCTGCTCAGGGCGTTTGCCGCCAACCGGGGCTACCGCTGCCTGGATACCTTTGTCTCCAAGAGCCCCAAGGTGGAGAGTCTCAACACAAATCCCGACGGCAAGATCTATCCGATCCTGACCCATGCCCGCGGCACCGAGGTGCACGGCCAGTTCAGCGAGATTGCGCGGGATGTGCTCAGAAACCTGGACGCCACACCTGAGCCCCGTTCCTTTTTGTATGGCCGCTGGCTGGCCGAAAAAGAGGACAAGAAGAAACAAGCCTACCTGGCGCGCCTGGAGGGACTGGCGGAATATTGCCTGATCTGCGGCGAGCCGCTGGCGGAGCGACCCGATGGACGGGGATTCTACTACGAAACCTCGGATCGGGCGCGGCGCGGTTTTCTGCACACAGACTGCTTTGCCGACATGCTCTGCGCCACGCTGTACGGTATGACCAGCACCTCCCAGGCCTACGGCGCCGCCCGCCTGGTCATCGCCGAAAAGGCGGGCAAACTGGTTACCCTGCTCTGCCCCACGATGGCGAATGGCTCATTCCGGATCGATTTCAGGCAGTTCGACAGTAGCGGTGAGCAACTCTTCCAAAAGGATCTCACCTTGTCCGGTTTTTCCGAGGGCGAATTCGACGGGGTCAATGACCGGCTCTACCTGCTGTTGAATGAGGCCCTGTCAGGGTATGAAGGGAAGCCGCGTGAGGGAGTCTGGCTGGCCGTGCACCCCGTGGACGCCAAACATCCCGAGTCGGTCCTGGGCGACGAGCACTACCGGGCCCTGCATCACGTACAGGCCAGAATCGGCGAGACCGTCCGGCCCTTTGGGCGGCAATGAAGGGCGATGCCGTGCATGAAGACCAAAAAGCCCGCATTTGCGGGCTTTTTTTTGTACTCTATGTAAGTTGATACTACCTGACGAGTCGTGAAGCCGGCACGAGGGTGATGCCCTGTTGTTCCAAGCCCGGCAGGAGTGAGGCCAAGGCTTTGATGGTTGCCGGATGGGGGTGACAGATGGCGATGGCTGTTCCCGCCTTACGCGCCGTTTGAACCGCTTGATTGAGTTGCCCCTGGATATAGGCTTCGTTCTGTTCGTTATCCAGAAAAACGTTCCTCCGTTCCGACCTTACCCCCATCTCACGCGCCAGCCGCAGCCCGGTTGTCCGGGGCGAGGTCATGCTGTCGATGAAAAACAGCCCCCTGGACTTGAGCACCCCCAGCACTACCCGCATCTTGTCCCCGTGCTCGGTGTATTCCGATCCCATGTGATTGTTGGCCCCGACCGCACTGGGCATATCCCGCATGAATCCCTCCAGGCGATCCCTGACAGCGGCATCGTCCATGGACAGCAGCAGCCCGTTCGCCTCCAGACGGCGTTGCGGCCACTCCTTGGGCTGCATCGGGATGTGGATCATAGTCTCGATACCGGCGGAGGCGGCAAAGGAGGCCACCTCGCGATACCTGGCCAGGCCGGGGATGATCGAAAACGTGAGGGGGACGCCGATATCGGCCAACGAACGGGCTTCGCCAACACTGCTGCCCATATCGTCGATGATAACGGCCAGCCGTCCCTTGCCTTCCCCCGCGTAGTCGGGCCGGCGTGCCTCTCCCGTCACCGGCGGTGTCACGACGGGATGTGGCGTGGCGCCCATCTTGGGGACTGTTTCCGCCGCCGGGGGCTGCGGGGGCGGCACAGGTGTTTCAGGAGACAAGGGCGTTCTTGATGCGACCGGCGGCGGGACGGTCGGCGGCACGGGCCGAACCGTCCCATGATGGGGCTTCAGGAAGAGATAACCGCAAACAGCGAGGACAATGACGGCGAGGATCGCCAGGGTGGCGAAACGACCACCGCCACCCTGCTGTTGTTTATAACGCTTATGCCTGGTTCTGTTCACGCTGCCTCTGTTTCCGGGCCGTTTTTTTCATGGTAGTCAAGATTAGGCCCGTGCACTCCCCTTTGTGGGCATGCACGGGCCTGTTACTACAGTTCCATGGGCTCAAATCTACTTGGCACTCTCTATCTTCTTGAGGATATCCCACCCCTTGAGCAGGTCAAGCGCCCGCATTACCTGGTAGTCATTTTTCAGATTATCTTCTGGTTTGAGTGATACAGGCTTGCCCTTTGTCTCATCAGGCGCCACGCCTTTCTCGGCACCCTTGTGGCTATCCTTGTCCTCGTTCTCGAAATGATTCTCCAGGTCCTTTTCCCGCAAATGGAGCGTATCCCGTTTATCCGCTTCCTTGGGCAATTCAAGCCGCTCCACAACGATATCGGGAGTAATCCCCTTGGCCTGGATGGAGCGTCCATTGGGCGTGTAGTAGCGGGCCGTGGTCAGGCGAAGGCCGGAATCGTCCGAAAGCGGGATGATGGTCTGCACCGACCCCTTGCCGAAGCTCTGGGTGCCCATGATCACGGCGCGCTTGTGGTCCTGTAACGCACCGGCAACGATCTCCGATGCACTGGCGCTGCCGCCGTTGATCAGGACCACGATGGGATAGTTGGGCTCCTTGTTCCCTTTCCTGGCCGAAAACTGCATCTTGGAATCCTTTTCACGCCCCTCGGTGTAGACGATCAAGCCATCCTGGACAAAGTGATCGGCCACCTTGACCGCCTGATCCAGCAATCCGCCGGGATCGTTGCGCAGGTCGAGAATCAGGCCGGAAAGCGTTTTTTTGTTCTCCTCCTGGAGCGCATGCAAGGCCTTGCTCAGATCCTCGTCGGTCTTCTCCTGGAACTGGGCGATGCGCACATAACCGTAGCCACTGTCCAACATCCGCGAGCGGACGCTCTTGATCTGGATGATATCGCGGACCAGCGTAAATTCCTTGGGCTTCTCAAAGGTATCGCGCATGATGGTCAGGACCACCGTGGAGCCTTTCGGCCCCCGCATCCGTTTGACCGCATCGTTGATGTTGAGATCCTTGGTGAACTTGTCATCAATCTTGAAAATTTGATCCCCAGCCTTGATGCCGGCCTTGTAGGCCGGTGTATCCTCGATGGGTGAGATGACCGTAAGGATTCCGTCCTTGATGGTGATCTCAATGCCCAGACCGCCGAAGGAGCCCCTGGTATCGATCTTCATCTCCTTGTAGGTATCGGGCGGCATAAAGGAGCTATGTGGATCAAGCGACGCCAACATGCCGTTGATGGCGCCGTAGATCAGTTTTTTGGTATCCACCTCCTCCACGTAGCTTTTCTTGACGATAGCCATGACATCGGTGAAGAGTTCGATGGATTCATAGTCGCTCCCCTTCCCTTCGGCGGCGCAACGCCGTTGCGAACTGATGCCGATAAAGATCACCAGGGCGGCCACGACCAGCGTGAACCCAGCGATTACCCGTTTATTTCTGCTGCCTTTTCTAAACATCTTCTGCCTCCGGTATGTTAGTTGCCTTTCCGATTTATCTGACCCAACCCGCCGGATCCACCGGCTTTTTCTGGTGCCTTATTTCAAAATAGAGCATGGGCCCCCGGCCTGAATCCATGTCACCCACCGTGGCGACCGCCTCATTGCGGGACACCTCGGAGCCGACCCTCTTGAGAATCCGGGAGGCATGGGCATAGAGACTTATGTAGCCGCCGCCATGATCGACAATGACCATGTTGCCGTACCCTTTCAAATAGTCGGCAAAGATGACGCTGCCATCATAGATGGAGTGGATCTCCGTACCGATGTTGGCCGAAATGGACATCCCATTGCTGAATGTGTATGAATTGAACTCGGGGTGCTTGTGCTTGCCGAACGATTCGATGATCTCGCCCCGCACCGGCAACGACATGCGTCCCTTCTGGGAGGCAAAGCCCCGATCCGGTACCGGCGGCAGCTCGGGAGCGGGTTTGAGCCTGTTGCCCGGTTTTTCATGCCGCGATGAGAGTTTCCTGCGACTCAGGGCGTCCAGGCGCTCGATCATGGCTTGCAGGCGGGCGGCATTGACCTGGAGTTCCTTGAGTGACGCCTCGTAACCCTTGCGGTCCTGGCGAACCTTTGTCAGGTAGGCCGCCTTCTTGCCCTTCTCCTCTTCTATCTCACGCTTCTTGAGGGCAATCCCCTGCTTGATGCGTTCCTTCCTGGCCGCGTCCCGCTCCAGCTCGTCCTTGAGTCGACACAACTGTTCAATTTTTTCATTATACTCTGCGAAAATCTTTTTGTCATTCTCAAGAATTGAACGCATATAGCGGATGTTTTCCGCCATCTGGGGAAACGACTCGGACGAAAAGAACATCCGCAGTGCGCCCAGTTCCCCGGCCTTATACAACGATGCCAGCCGCCGCTCGATATCGCGCTTCTTCCGGTTGGCATCGTCCGTGACCCGGACGATCTCCCTAGCTGTGCGTCCCAGGCCGGACTCGACGTCGGCCAGGTCCCGGTCCAGCCTTCCCAGGTCACTCGCCTTCTGGGCCAGGTTGCGGTTGATCTCCTGCAGTTCGGTGGATACGACCGCCTCCACCTTGCGGGTCTTGGTGATCAGTTGCTTCTTGGCCTTTATCTCTTGCCTGACGCCACGCAATTCATCCTTGGGGTTGGCGCTCCAGACGGCCGGGGCAATGGCCAGAAACAACGTTATGTATGACAGCCACCGTTTCATCTAGACGTTGATAAACCGCTTGAGCGACGTCAGGCTGCCCACAAAACCGAGCGCGAGGCCGGCCAGGACAATGGCATAGACATACTCGATTGGCAGGAACGAGAGCCCCGCCGTGGCCGGGTTGAAGGTCAGGAAGTTGCCCGTGTTGTGCAGGAACCCCTCGTACAGTGCCAACAAAAGCCCCATGGCCAGGAGCGCCCCAGCACCTCCCTGGATGATACCCTCGACCAGAAACGGCGCCTTGATGAAAAAGCGCGTGGCGCCCACCAGGGCCATGACCTCCAGTTCGTCTCGCCGGGCGTAGATGGTCAGCTTGATGGTGTTGGACACGATGAAGACCACGGCGACCACCAGGAATGACCCCAGGAGGGCGCCCAGGAGGCGCATGAAATTGAGGAACGTATTGAAGCGCCGGACCCATTCCTCTCCGTACTGCACCTCGCCGATGCCCGGAAGCCGCTTCAGGGCCGTCACGAACGCCTCAACCGACTGGGTATCGCGGCTGGCCCGTTTCATCGAGATCTCGAACGAGGTGGGCAGGACCTCCGGGCGCACCCCCTCCAGCAGTGTCTCCTGACCGCGCAAGCGGCTTTTGAACCGTTTGAAGGCCTCGTCCCGGGAGACATAGCTCACCCGGGACGCGCCGGGGATGGCGGCAATCCTGCCGCGCAACGCCGTCTGTTCCTGTGGGGAGAGTTCGCGGTCGAAGTAGGCCGTCACCTGCACCCGCTCGCTCCAGTTTTCAGCGGCATTCTCCAGGTTGACGAACACCAGCAGGAACAGCGAAACTATCAGGAGCGCCAGGGTGATGGTGCCGATGGTTACCACGTTGACGAAGATGTTCTGGCGTATGTTGCTAAGGCTGCGGCCGATAAAATAGCCCAACCGTCCGCCGAATCCCTCACCCGCCAGGGTGGGCCGTTTGTTAGGCTGACTCGCCGGAGCCGGCTTCTTTTTCCATCTGTTCAACGATCTCTCCCTTGCTGAGGGTAATCAGCCGTTTATGGCCGTGTTCAATCAGCCGCCGGTCGTGGGTCGCCACAACCACTGTGGTCCCGCGCACATTGGCTTCCTTGAAGATGTTCAGGATCTGGTTCTTGTTGGCGTCGTCCAGGTTGCCGGTCGGTTCGTCCGCCAGGAGGATCTTGGGATCGTTCACCAAGGCGCGGGCCAGGGCCACGCGTTGCTGTTCCCCTCCCGAGAGGCGCTGCGGGGTGAGGTTGATCTTGGACTCCATCCCCATTTGCTTGAGGGTATGCATGACTTTCTTGCCGATATCCGCCCTGCCCCAGCCGAGCACCTCCAGGGTTATGGAGACATTCTCGAACACCGTGCGGGTGGAGAGCAGCTTGAAATCCTGGAACACCACCCCGATGGAGCGTCTGAGCAAGGGAATCTGGGCCGGCGACATGCGGGAGACATTCTGACCGTCGATCAGAACCTGGCCGCGGGTGGGAGCCAGTGCCCCGTACAGGAGCCGCAGGAGCGTAGTCTTGCCCGCCCCCGAAGGACCGGTCAGGAAGACGAACTCCCCCTTCTCGATGCGCAGGTTGATACCGTTCAGGGCGGTGGCGTCCTTCTGATACGCCAGCGAAACGTTGTGCAACTGGATCATTGCGTCACCACTCGTTGTAGGGGGTACCGTTGGTCCCCACCAGATTTGATCCGCTATGGACATCGTAGACATTGCCGGGTCCGCCCGTGGGGGCCGAGCCCGCACCGGTCGCCCCCGGGGGAGCGGCGACCTCGGGCGGGGGCGCCACCGTTACCCAGGTGTCGTTGGCCTTGGTGAACGGGTCTTTGGGAATGCCGCGCATATACCCCTTGTCCACCAGTTCGTTCAGCGTGTCGGGGAATTTACCCTGGTCGGCGTAAAACTGGTCGATGGTGTTACGGAAGTTGTACAGGTCTTCACTCAGCACCGCCTCCTTGGCCTTGATCACGCTCCACTGGTACTTGGGCACGGCAATGGCGGCCAGGATGCCGATAATCGTGATCACGATCATCAACTCGATCAGGGTGAAGCCGCGGCGATTGGCCACAAGCCTCCCGGCCTTGGCACAGGGAGGCGGGGGGAAATTTTGATTCACCTCACCACTCCTTGTACTTGGTACCGTCAATCGCGGTGCCTTCGCTGAGCGAGTATACGTCGTACACATCATCACCGCCCCAGGTAGTCGAATCGGGACTGTCGCTGTAGGAACGCAGCCCCCACATCTTCTCTTCTTCACCACCTCGGTACGGATTGAAAGGATCGCTGGGGATTCGTCGCAAAAATTTCTTAGTGCCTCCAACGGCATCACCAAAATTATAGCCTTCAACCAACTGCTTCAGAGATTTGGGGTAACCGGTTCCCGTCTTCTGAGGCCCGTCCGGCATCTTGTCATGGGTTTTTTTGAAATCATCGATAGCAATACGAATGATGCGCAGATTCCGTCGCAGCTCAATTTCCTTTGTCCGTTGAGCGGTCATGCCTCTTAAAGGCATTACAACGGCCGCAAGAATCGACAGGATGGCAATTGTCACCACCAATTCGATAAGCGAGAGTCCCTTGTGGACCTTTAGCAGGTTAAACATAGTACCTTTTGTATAATAAACATACAGTTTAAATTCTTTTTACCATTTTGAATCTTCACCAACGTTCGTGATACGAATCATAAATCCTTGAGTGATCATTATTCGGATCGGCCACAAGCACCCAGTCATTGTATTGTAAGGGTCGATCCTTAAAATTTGGATCCAGGGGACTGCTTTTCTTGACGCCAAGCGTTGAGAGCGAGGAATATTCTGAAAAAGAAATTTTTAGTGCAGCCGCATTGCTGGTGCTGGCAACACTATTTATTCCCAGGATCGCAGTTCCGCTGGTGGGGCTGGCTCCGGGCAGGGGTGCTGTCGTGGTCGCCCAGCAATCA
>DAIERH010000129.1 GCA_027346925.1 Geobacter sp. | reverse complement strand
ACCGCGGGCAGCGTTGACCAGGTCGGCACACGCCTGGTCGATGGCCACCGGGTCATGAGAGGCGCAGATGCCGATATCGTTGACGATGGGCGCGTCGGCGTGGCCGTAGCAGTCGCAGGCCGGCGAGACCTGGGTGATGAAGCTGATGAACACCGCGCGCCCTTCCTTGCCCGCCAGGGCCCCCAATGCATACTCGGCCATCTTCCGCATCACCAGGTCGGCCGATTCGTTCCACTGGATGTTGATCGCCTTGACCGGGCAGACGGTGATGCAGCGGCTGCACCCGGCGCACAACTCGGGGTTGATGGTCGCCTTGGCCTCGATGAGCCGGATGGCGTCATGGGCGCACGCCTTGAGGCAAAGGCCGCAGCCGGTGCAGTACTTCTCCGCCACCTTCGGGGCCACGGTGGAGTGCTGCACCAGTTTCCCCTTGCGGCTGGCGCATCCCATGCCCAGATTCTTGATGGCCCCGCCGAAGCCGGTCAGTTCGTGGCACTTGAAATGGGTCATGCAGACCAGGGAGTCGGCCTCGCAGATCTCGCTGCCGATAAAGACCTTTTTCAGCAGTTCACCGCCGACGCCAACCTCGGTCTCGGTCACCCCCCGCAGGCCGTCGCTGATGATCAGCGGCGCCCCGGCGCAGGCATAGCCGAAACCGTTCTCGATGGCGCAGGTCAGGGCCGAGACCGCCTCCTTGCGCTCGCCGGGGTAAAGGGTGGATGAATCGGTCAGAAAGGGGCTGGCCCCCAATTTTTTGATTTCCTCCACAACCCTCCGGGCAAAGATGGGGCGGATGAAGGCGCTGTTTCCCTTTTCGCCGAAATGGATCTTGACCGCCGTCAGATCGCCTTCGGCCACATGCTGGCCCAGGCCCGCCAGTGCCAGCAATTTGCTGATCTTGTCGAACAGGTTTTCCTTGTGGCCGGCACGCATATCGGCAAAATATACCTTGGACATGACTTCCTCCGCGAAATTGTTTTTTTTGACCAGCGTCAAGCAAAGCCGTAGGGATTGGGTATACTGTTCATACCATAGAAACGCTAAAAACTCACCAGCTGAGTTTACTCAAGGTACCCAACAAAAGGAGGAAACAACCATGGGAATGTTCTGTAATCAATGCGAGCAGGCGGCAAACGGCGTGGGGTGCAACATCTCCGGCGTGTGCGGCAAGAAACCGGACGTGGCAACATTGCAGGACCATCTGCTCTACGGCCTGAAGAGCCTGGCGCTCTATGCCGACAAGCTCGGCCGGAACGCCGAGATCGACCGTTTCACCATCGAGGGGCTCTTCACCACCGTCACCAACGTGGACTTCGATGCCCCCCATATCGGCGGCGTCATCAAGCGCTGCTACGAACTGAAGGAAAAGGCCAAGGCAGCCGCCGGCGTCACCCTTTCCGGCCCGGTGGCCGACTGGAAACCGGCCCACGACGTGGCCGGCATGGTCAGCCAGGGCGAGGCCTACGGCATCAATGCCCAGCACGTCAACGAAGACATCCGCTCCGTCATCGAGATCCTGATGTACGGCCTGAAGGGTATGGCGGCCTACATGGACCATGCCATGATCCTGGGCAGGAGCGACGACGAGGTGCTGGCCTTTGTCCAGAAGGCACTGGCCGCAACAACCGATCCCAGCCTGGGGCTGATGGATTTCGTCGGCCTTGCCATGGAGTGCGGCAAGCACAACCTGACCGTGATGGGCCTCCTGAACGGAGCCCATACCGATACCTACGGCCACCCGGTCCCCACGCCGGTCCAGCTCGGCACCAAGGCCGGCAAGGGCATCCTGGTGTCCGGCCATGACCTGAAGATGCTGGAAGAACTGCTCAAGCAGACCGAGGGCAAGGGGATCAACATCTACACCCACGGCGAGATGCTGCCGGCCCACGGCTATCCGGGACTCAAGAAGTACAGCCACCTGGTTGGCAACTTCGGCGGTGCCTGGCAGGATCAGGCCAAGGAGTTCGTCCACTTCCCCGGCGCGATCATCTTCAACACCAACTGCATCCAGCGTCCGGCCGACAGCTACAAGGACCGTCTCTTCACCTGGGGTCTGGTGGGCTGGCCCGACGTCCCGCACATCGACGGCTGGGATTTTTCCGCGGTCATCAGCAAGGCCCTGGAATGTCCGGCACTCCCCGAGAACCCTGGCCAGGAGATCCTGACCGGCTTCGGCCACAACGCCGTGCTGGGGGTGGCCGACAAGGTCATCGACGCGGTCAAGTCGGGCGCCATCAAGCATTTCTTCCTGATCGGCGGCTGCGACGGCGCCAAATCGGGACGCAATTACTACACCGAGTTCGCGGAGAAACTCCCCCAGGATACGGTCATCCTGACCCTGGCCTGCGGCAAGTACCGTTTCAACAAGCTGGAGTTCGGCGATATCGGCGGCATCCCGCGCCTGTTGGACGTGGGCCAGTGCAACGATGCCTACTCGGCCATCCAGATCGCCCTGGCCCTGGCGGGCGCCTTCAACTGCGGCGTCAACGACCTGCCGCTCTCCATGATCCTTTCCTGGTACGAGCAGAAGGCCGTGGTCATCCTCCTGACCCTCCTGCACCTGGGGATCAAGAACATCAAGCTGGGGCCCTCCTTGCCGGCCTTCATCACCCCCAACGTCCTCAACTTCCTGGTGGAGAACTTCAACATCGGCCCGATCACCACGGTCGAGGCGGACATGAAGGCGATCCTGGGGTAATTTTTCAACAACATCGCCGACAAGAAAGGCGCGGGTTCCTTCATCCTATCCTTCTCCCAACGGGAGAAGGTGGGAATCGTCCCTTCTCCCGCTCGGAGAGGGTGGCCGTAGGCCGGGTGAGGGGCTCCGCGCCTTTTTGCGTTTAGCATCAGCGATGGGATAGTGTTCCAATCAGCCTTCCGGTCCGCCCGTAAAAATTGAGGCTGTTTATCAGGCGCGTAATATGGTATGTGAATGGTTTCATGTGGTTGTGATATGAATATCTAAACTCGTCGCATATGGAAAGCATGCAGGAATAGATCATGACCGTACCGATAAGCAAGACCAGTATCAGGCAGATCATCTCGCGCCAGGTCATCAGCGTTGCCCCGGAAACGCCGCTGGACGAAGCAATCGCCATCATGGCCGACGCCAGGATCAGTTGCCTGGTGGTGGCGGAAAAGAAACGGCCGCTGGGTATCTTCACCGAACGGGACCTGGTCAGGCTGGCCAACCGGCAGATGACCCCCGGCAGCCGGCCTATCCGCGAAGTGATGACCAGCCCGGTGGCCACCATCCCCGTTTCCTTAAGCATGTACGAGGCGTACAGCCTGATGCTCACCAACCGGATCCGCCACCACATTGTGGTGGATCATGGCGGCAGGATGCTCGGGCTCTTGACCCAGTCCGACCTGATCAACCATCTGGGGCACGAGTATTTCGTGGAGATGCGCAAGATCGAGCAGGTCATGACCACCGACGTGGTGACCGTAACGGCCGACCTTACCATCAGCGAGGCCCTGGCTGCCATGGCAGGCCCGGGCATCAGTTGCGTGGTCGTGGAAGAGGAGCGCCGGCCGCTCGGCATCCTGACCGAACGGGATGTGGTCCGGCTGGTGGCCGACGCTATCGACCTGGGGAGCGTCCCGGTCGGCGGCGTCATGAGCAGCCCGGTACTGACCGTCAAGGTCGGAACCACGGTCCACAAGGCCACCCTGCTGATGAAGAAGGAACACATCCGCAGGGTGGTGGTGGTCGATGATCAGGGGCACATCCAGGGGCTCATCACCCAGTCGGATATCGTCAAGGGGCTGGAGGGAAAGTACATCGAACTGCTGAAGGAGATCATCCGGGAAAAGGAGGATGTCTTCCAGCAGACCGCCAGGGAACTCCTGGACAAGACCGTCTACCTGGACAATATCCTCAGTTCCTCCATCAACATGGCGATCATTGCCACGGATAGCGCCTTCAGGATCAAGTATTTCAACCCGGTGGCGGAGAAGGTGTTCAACTGCGGCGCGGCAGCCGCCATCGGTCGCTGTGCCCTGGAAATGCTCAGCCTGGAGGACATTTCCCCTCTCACCCTGCACCAGGCGCGGGAGATCGTGCAGAAGGAAGGCAAGTGCCTTTTTCCGGCCCACATCAAGCGGGGCGGCGGTTCCCTTTTCTACGACGGCAGCCTGTCCGGCATCCAGGACAAACAGGGCAACCTGGTGGGCTTTGTGCTGATGCTCAACGACATCACCGAACGCCGGCGCTACGAGGACACCATCCATCACCTGGCCTACCACGACGCCCTGACCGGCCTGCCCAACCGGGTCCTGCTCAACGACCGCCTCGGCCAGGCACTGGCCTCCGCAAACCGCACCTCCACCCGCGGAGCGCTGATGATCCTGGACCTGGACCGCTTCAAGGACATCAACGACACCCTTGGCCACAGCATGGGCGACCTCTTGCTCAAGGCCGTCGGCGAGCGGCTGAAGGGGCTCCTGCGCAAGAGCGATACGGTCTCCCGCATGGGCGGGGATGAATTCGTGCTGCTGCTGCCGACCATTGGCTCGGCCGAGAGTGCGGCCGTGACCGCCGCCAAGGTGGTCACGGCGTTCCGCGAGCCGTTCGTCTGCAACGGCCACACTCTCAACGTGACCGCCAGCATCGGCATCGCCGATTTTCCCGATGATGGCAAGGACGCGGAAACCCTGCTGAAGAATGCAGACATCGCCCTCTACCGGGTCAAGGAGCAGGGGAGGAACAACTTCCAGCGCTATACGGTTGTGCAGGAATCGTAACGAATATACGTGGATATTTCAGTACCTCGCGTCAAATTCCTTGAACCGTTGCCCTGTTTCCCGTAAACTTCCCCCATGTCCGACTTCAAGAGTATCGCCCCAAAAGTGATCGCCAACCAGCGCATCTCACCGGAAGAAGCCCTGCTGCTGTTCGAGTCCAACGACCTGCTCGCCATCGGCGAATTGGCCGCTCTGGCCAACCAGCGCAAAAACGGCGGGAGCGTCTTCTTCAACGTCAACCGCCACATCAACCCCACCAACATCTGCGTAAACCGCTGCGCCTTCTGCGCCTTTTCCAAGACCGCCGGCGAAGAGGGCGCCTATACCCTGGCCCTGGAGGAGATCTGCCGCCGGGCACGGGTGGCGCAGGCAGAAGGTGCCACCGAGGTGCACATGGTGGGCGGCCTGCATCCAGACTTGGCCTTCGAATACTACGAAGAGGTGCTGGCCACCGTGCGCCGGGCCGCCCCGAACCTGCACATCAAGGCCTTTACCGCTGTTGAGGTCGATTACTTCAGCCGTATCTCGGGCCTCTCCATCGAGCAGGTGCTTGAACGCCTCAAGAGCGCCGGCCTGGGCTCCATGCCAGGCGGGGGTGCCGAGATCCTGGTGGAAGAGGTCCGGCAGAGGATCTGCCCGGAAAAGATCTCCAGCCAGCGCTGGCTGGAGATCATCCGCCTGGCCCACCGGGCAGGGCTGAAGACCAACGCCACCATGCTCTACGGTCATGTGGAGACGTACGCCGACCGGGTGGCGCACATGGCCATGTTGCGCGATCTTCAGGATGAGACCCGCGGCTTCCAGGCATTCATTCCCCTGGCCTTCCAGCCGGAGAACTCGGACCTGCGGCTGGACATCAAGGGAACCAGCGGCCTGGACGACCTGAAGACCCTGGCCATCGGCCGCATCTTCCTGGACAACTTCGACCACGTCAAGGCCTACTGGGTCATGCTGGGCGAGAAGATCGCCCAGGTGGCACTGGCCTTCGGGGTCAACGACCTGGACGGCACGGTGGTGGAGGAAAAAATCGGCCACGACGCCGGCGCCCAGAGCCCCCAGTCCCTGACCAAGGACGGCATCATCCGCTTGATCAAAAAGGCCGGCAAGGTCCCCGTGGAGCGGGATACGCTCTACCACGCGATCCGCAGCTATTAACCTGCCAAGGTTGATCGATGCCCTGCCTCATGCCTTCCCTTGACCCGGCCGACGCAACCGCCAACCTGGGAAAACTCCTGTCACCCCGTATCGACCCGGCCCCGTTCCAGCCGTGCATCCGGCGTCTGCGGGCCATGTTCGCCGCCTTTGCAACCTCCTGTCCGCCCCCCTGGCCCGCCCCCGGTCTTGCACTCACCCCGGAGATCCACTGCCAAAGCGAACTCTGGCTCCCCCTGGCCGAGATCCGTCCCGCCTTTCACCGCATCTACCGGGCGGCCCTCAGCCATAGCCCCATCCTGTCCAGCACCCCTTTCGGCAATGCCCGGAGCTGGGCCGCAATCGTTTCTGCTTATCCGAGCTTTTTTCCAGGATCGGCCGATCCTGCCACGCTGTTGGAGCGCCTGCTGGCCGATGGAGATCAACGCGCGGCATTCCTGTTCCGGTCATTCCTGCCGGAGCGCTTCTATGGCAGCGATCCCCTGCGCTATCCGACCCAAACGGCCTTTGTTGCGGCCTGGCTGGCAGACCGGGACAGGAGCTGCGGGCCGTTGCGCTGCCTGGATGCGGCCTGCGGGGACGGCAGCGGGAGCTATGGACTGGCACGGTTGCTGTTGGAGGCGGGATACGGGGCTGGGGAGTTCAGCATCGAGGGGTGGACCATCGACCCGCTGGAGGTGTGGGCAGCGGCCCATGCCGCCTTCCCCCACGACCCGAAACGGCAGGCACGCTACAGGGAGTGGGCGGCACCGGTCTTCGAGGCGAAGGCACAATCATCCGTCCTTTTTAAAAGCGTGGATCTGCTGGGATACAGAGAACAAGTTCCC
>DAIERH010000128.1 GCA_027346925.1 Geobacter sp. | reverse complement strand
CATTTCCATGAATGCCTTGGAGAAAGGGAGCGTTAATGCTGGACACGCAGACCGTCGATGAGTTGAAATCGATTGTGAGGGCGGAGAATGTCGCCACCGGGCAGCAGGACCTGCTCTGTTATTCATACGATGCCACCCAGATGGAATACCTGCCGGACGCGGTGGTGCACCCGGCCAGTGCACAGGAGGTGGCCGCCGTGCTGGCCCTGGCCAACCGGAAGGGATTCCCGGTCTTTCCCCGGGGGGCCGGCAGCGGGTTTTCGGGAGGTGCCCTGCCCAAGGCGGGTGGTATCGTGCTGGTGACCACCCGCATGAACCGCATCCTGCGCATCGACACCGAAAACCTGATCGCCGAGGTCGAACCCGGGGTCGTCACCGAACAATTCCAGGAGGCCGTGGAGAAGCTGGGGCTTTTCTATCCACCCGACCCCGCCTCGCTCAAGTTTTCGACCCTTGGGGGGAATGTGGCCGAAAACGCCGGCGGTCCACGGGCCGTGAAGTACGGCTGCACCAAGGATTTCGTCATGGGGCTGGAGGTGGTGCTCCCCACGGGTGCCATCATCCGCACCGGCGGCGAGACCTACAAGGGAGTGGTGGGCTACGACCTGACCAAGCTGTTGTGCGGCAGCGAGGGGACCCTGGGGATCATCACCAAGATCATCTTCAAGCTGCTCCCCTACCCGGACGCCAAGAAGACCATGCTGACCATCTTCGATTCCATCGACGGCGCGGCCAAGGCGGTCTCGGCCATCATCGGCGGAAAGATCATCCCCACCACCCTCGAGTTCATGGATTACGCCACTCTCCAGTGCGTGGAGCGCCGCTTCAGCCTGGGCATCCCGCCGGAGGGGAGGGCCGTCCTGCTGATCGAGGTGGACGGCGACCGGGACCTGATCGAGAAACAGGCAGAGCAGATCCAGGCCATCATCCAACCCCTGGGACTGGTGCAGTTCCGGGCCGCCCGGGACAACGCCGAGTCGGAGCAGCTCTGGCGGGTGCGCCGCCTCGTGTCCCCCTCCCTCAGGGACGTGAACCCGACCAAGTACAACGAGGACATCGTGGTGCCGCGCAGCAAGGTGCCGGACGTCATCAGGAGGATCGAGCAGATCCAGCAGCGCTACGACATCCCGATCGTCAACTTCGGCCATGCCGGCGACGGCAACATCCACGTCAACATCATGATCGACAAGGAGATCGATGGCCAGGAGGAGAAGGCCCACCAGGCCATCCGCGAGGTGTTCCAGGCCGCCCTCGACCTGGGGGGCACCATGTCGGGCGAGCATGGCGTGGGGCTTTCCAAGGCACCCTATATCGAGCTGGAGCTGACCCCCGACCAGATCGCGGCCATGAAGGCCATCAAGCACGCCCTTGATCCGAACAACATACTCAACCCCGGCAAGATGTTTCCCTGGGGATGAAATGTCGATTTTCCAGGTCACTGCGGGCATTCCCTTGTCTTCCTTGACCGTGCGGAAACGTGACGTTTCAGAAAAAATGGAGGGATTCCATGCCGCATGACGAAAACAAGGCACGTCAGGAAGTATCACTCATAGGCCGCATCATCTCGATGGAGGCGCTGATCCTGGTCATGGGATGTCTCTCGCTCGTATATGGTTTCAGCGAGGGCAAGGAGATCAATATATTCTGGGGAGTGCTCATCATCATCGGTTTCTTCGTGCTGCGCAAGGTGCGCCGGAAGGACTGGACCAAGCACTGGGAGGAGATGGAGGCTGAGCAGAAGGCCATCCAGAGAGCCCGTGAAACCCGCGCCAACCGGAAATCCTCCGGCGATACCCCGCCGGAAGAATAGGGCTGCCATGGGACCCGGAACAATAGTACTGGCATCCGCCTCGCCGCGGCGTTCGGAGTTGATGGAACTGGCGGGCATCCCGTTCAGCGTGATGCCCGCCCACATCAACGAGGAGGTGCTGCCCGGCGAGCAGCCGGCCGAACACGTCATGCGGCTCTCCCGCGAAAAGGCCCAGTCCGTTGCGGCCAGGACCGGGGGGCGGCTGTTCATCGGCGCCGACACCGTGGTGGTCCTGGACGACAGGATCATGGGGAAGCCGGCCGACGAGCGGGAAGCCCACGAGATGCTCTCCGCCCTGTCCGGCAGGACCCACGAGGTGATCACCGGTTTCACCCTGTTCGACCGGGAGAGCGGGGTCTGTCTCAGCCGCAGCGTGCGAACCGAGGTGTCCTTCAGGGTCCTGGGAGAGCAGGAGATCAGGTCCTATATCGCCAGCGGCTGCCCCATGGACAAGGCGGGTGCCTACGCCATCCAGGGAAGGGCGGTCCATTTCGTCCGCTCCATCCGCGGATCCTACACCAATGTCATTGGTCTGCCCATGGCGGAGCTCTACGAACTGTTGCAGACCATACAAAACCAGCAGTAGCGGAAAGGGGTGGCGCGATGTCATTCAAGCGGTTCAGGCACTGGTGCATCCAGTACAAGATCATGTCCATCACGGTGTTGAGCGTGGCGGCCATGCTGGCGGGGCTGTTCTTCTACCTCCTCCCCGTGCTCGAGGGGAAGATCATGCGGGAGAAGCAGGATGCCACCCGGCACATCGTCGAGTTGGCAATGGGGATCATCGAGCAGAGCGATGCCGACGTAAAGACCGGCAAGATGTCCCTTGAAGCAGCGCAGAAAGACGCTGCCGAGCAGATATCCCGGCTGCGCTACGAGCAGAAGGAGTACCTCTGGATCAACGACCTGCACCCCACCATGATCATGCACCCCATCAAGCCGGAACTGAACGGCAAGGACCTGTCCGAGAACAAGGACCCGCACGGCAAGCGGCTCTTCGTGGAGTTCGCCAAGGTGGCACGGGAGAAGGGGGGCGGCTTCGTTGACTACATGTGGCCCAAGCCGGGAGAGAAGGACCCGGTGGCCAAGATCTCCTACGTCAAGCTCTACCAGCCCTGGGGCTGGGTTCTGGGGAGCGGCATCTACGTGGATGACGTCGAGAAGGATGTTGCCACCGTCAAATGGATGTTCCTGGGGCTGAACCTGTTCGTGGCCCTGTTCAGCCTGGTCCTGGCCTGGTCCGTCAGCCGGGGCATCACCAGGACCCTGGGATACGTGGCCGGCAACCTGGAGGATATGGCCCAGGGGGGCGGCGACCTGACCCGCCGCCTGCAGGTGGAGCGAGATGACGAGACCGGGACGCTGGCCAGGTCGTTCAACCGTTTCCTCGACAACATGAAGGAGATCGTGGTCAAGATCACCCATAATTCCCAGGAGGTATCCTCGGCAGCCAGCCAGTTGAAGAGTACGGCCGCCCAGATCGCCACCGGGACGGAGAGCGTCAGCGCCCAGTCGATCTCCATTGCCACCGCAGGTGAGGAGATGGCTTCCACCTCGTCGGAGATCGCCCAGAGCTGCGTCATGGCCGTGGAAAACGCCAACCGGGCGGGTCAGACCGCCAAGAGTGGCGCGGAGGTCGTGAATCGGGCCGTGGAGAGCATCCAGCGCATCGCCGCCAAGGTGCAGGAGAGCGCCCGGACAGTGGCGTCCCTCGGCACCCGCTCGGAGCAGATCGGCCAGATCATCGGCACCATCGAGGATATCGCCGACCAGACCAACCTGCTGGCCCTGAATGCCGCCATCGAGGCGGCCCGAGCCGGCGAGCAGGGGCGGGGCTTTGCCGTGGTGGCCGACGAGGTGCGCGCCCTGGCCGAGCGGACCACCAAGGCCACCCGTGAGATCGGCGAGATGATCAAGACTATCCAGCAGGAGACCGGAAGCGCTGTTGCCGCCATGGAAGACGGGGTCAAGGAGGTCGAGCGCGGGACCGAGGATGCGGCCCGTTCCGGCCAGGCGCTCCAGGACATCCTGGAACAGGTCGGCGACGTCACCCAACAGATCAACCAGATCGCCACCGCGGCTGAACAGCAGACCGCCACGACCAACGAGATCAGCAGCAGCATGCACGAGATCACGGACACTGTCCGCCAGACCTCCCATACCTCCCACGAAACAGCCTCGGCCGCCAGCCAGCTGGCCAAGATGGCCGAGGAGCTGAAATTCATCGTGGCCCAGTTCAGGATGTAATATAAACTGCAAATCCCCCTCAATCCTTTAGGCCCGACGCATGGGTCCCTTTGCCAGGGTTTAGCCCCCTTGGCAAAAGGGAGAGAGGGGGATTTCGTTGTGTTCCCATACGACCCATGACCATCGCCCAACGTCTCCAACAGATCCATTCCCGCATCGAGGCCGCAGCATTGCAGGCTGGGCGGTCCCCTGCCGAGGTGCGGCTGGTGGCGGTTTCCAAGACCCGTCCCGCAGCGGACGTGAGCGCAGCCTTCCGGGCCGGGCAGGTGATCTTCGGGGAGAATTATGTTCAGGAACTGAACACCAAGGTCCCGCTCGTTCAGGAACCGGTGGAGTGGCATTTCATCGGCCATCTGCAGAGCAACAAGGTCAGGCAGATCGCCGGGCTGGTAACGCTGATCCACTCGGTGGACCGCCTCTCCCTGGCCGAGGAGATCAGCCGGCAGTGGGGCAGGCTGGGCAAGGTCTGCGATGTACTGGTTCAGGTGAACATCGCCGGCGAGGCGACCAAGTCGGGAACCACCGAGGAGGGTGCGCTGGAACTGGTCAGGGCGATCTCCCTCCTGCCCAGCCTGACCGTGAAGGGGCTGATGACCATGCCGCCGTTTTTCGACGATCCCGAGGCGGCCCGCCCCTATTTCCGGGAGCTGAAGCGTCTTGCCGGGATGATCACCGGGGAGGGGATTCCGGGCGTAGGGATGAAGGAGTTGTCCATGGGCATGTCGGGCGACTTCGAGGCCGCCATTCAGGAGGGCGCCACCCTGGTGCGGGTGGGGACGGCCATCTTCGGGGAACGGCAGTATAACTAATCTTGTGGTTTTGCAATCCGGGCGCGATACCCCGTAAGGTTATTCTGGATACGTTATTTAGTAAAACTCAGGTTGCTCAATAAATAGTCAGATCGTCGCACCCGCAGCAAGCTCCGCGAAGGCGCCCGGAGGGTGAGGCCGCAGGCCGAAGTCACAAGGAAGCTTGCGAGGACGGCGGCGAGATGGCTGTTTTTCAGCGACCTGTCTGGTCGGCCCGCGCCGGCGGCTGGGGCCGGTCCATCTCCTCGATGTATTTGAGCACGAACCGTTGCGCCGCCTCCACGGCGCGGGGGATGTCCCACGCCTTCATGTCCCGCTCATCCACCTGGTTGCTGATCCCCCTGATCTCCATGCAGTCGATGCCGTACCGCAAACAGGTCAGGGCCACGGCGGCGCCTTCCATGTTTTCGGCAACGGCGCGGCAGCGGCGGCCCAGCTCCTCGCCGCGCTGGCGCGAACCGCTACAGGTGGAGACGGTGACGAAACGCCCCCGGGTGAGGTTGACACCGTAGTAGTCGGCCAGTTGCATGGCCTTTTCGGCGGCGAGCTTGGAGATGGGGATGTCGTTGTAATAGAGCCGGTTGCCCTGCACCAGGGAAGGAAGCTTCATGGCCTGCAGGTCCTGCCACCCCGCCGATGTCAGCACCCCCTCGTCCCCCAGCACCTCCTCGCTGGCCACGGCCAGGTCACCGATGGACAGCCCGCTCCCCCCATAGGCGCCGGCGCACCCGGTGTTGATCACGAGCCCCGGCTGGCAGCGTTCTATCAGGGCGGCCGTGGCCGCGGCTGCGTTGATCTTTCCCACACCGGCGGCGCAGATGAAAACGGGCAGGTTGCCGATGGTGCCCTCGGCATAGTCCAGGGCGGCGGTCTTCAAACGGGCGGGGGTGCCCAGGGCGTGCTCCAGCAGAACGGTCTCCTGCGGTACGGCGCCAATGATCAGGATCGGTGGCATGGTTGATTTCCTTGGTCTGGGGGTAGTTTCACTGTTCGGGCCGAGAACGGGGTTGGGGCGAATGGGGCGGCCCCGTGTTTCAGCAGTCCGGCGGCAGCCCCACGGGTACGGGGGGCGTTGGTGCCGGGGGAATCGAGCAGCCGGGCAAGGTCGTCCAGGGTATCGATGTCGTACCAGGACGGAAGCAGTTCGGTCCGCAGGCCAAGCCCATGGGCCAGTTCCAGGCTGGCCGCCAGCACCTGGGGGGTGCCCCAGGCGATGTCCTCGAAGAGTTCCGTCCAGGTCCGCCGCAGGCCGAGCAGGTAGTAGCCGCCGTCATCGGCCGGCCCGAAGACCGCGTCGCTCCTGTCGCGCTCCAACAGCTCGAATGCCTGTCGGATGTACTCCAGGGGCAGGTCGGGCGAGTCGCTGCCGATAATGCAGCAGACCTCGCAGCCCAACCCGAAGGCCCGCCCGAAGGCATCCGCCATGCGCCTGCCCAGGGTCGTGCCGGCCTGCTCGAATGACTCCATGGGGGGAAGGCCAAGGCAGGCGGGGATGGAGGCACCTGCGCAGTCCCAGAACAACAGCGGCCGGATGCCGGGGATGGACGCGGCCTGTTCCAGCACGTCCGCCAGCATGGCGGCGTACAGTTCGGCAGCGGCCAGATGGCCCATTGCGCCGGCCAGACGCGTCTTGACCCTGCCGGGGACCGGCTCCCGGGCAAAGATGATCAGTCCCCTGTTCATAAACACTTCCTTGTTACGTTCTCGTTACCAAGCTCCTGCTTGGTAACGCACTGATCTGGCAAGCTCCAGCTTGCAGAAAAGCCTCATCTATCCTGTCAATCTCCATGACAGGAACGCAAACACCATAATAATTGGCAGCACTTGAATAGCGCCAATGTTCAGGCCTGTCAACAAGGCCGC
>DAIERH010000127.1 GCA_027346925.1 Geobacter sp. | reverse complement strand
GGCGTCGGAAATCGCCGGCGAAAAAAAGGAGATCGGTTGGGGAAGCCAGATCCGTTCCTATGTCCTGCACCCCTACAAGATGGTCAAGGACCTGCGCACGGGCGTGGAATCGGGCAACCCGGACGCCGTGCTGGACGGGGCGCTGGAGGATTTCGTGGTGGCATACCTGATGGGGGTGCGGCGCGAGGTGAAAGACGCCGATTGACAACATCGCGGCACGGAAAAAGAAAAACCGTCCCCCGGACTTCACACCCGGCTGGACGGTTTTTTCATGCTGCTTGTGTACGAATGTGAACTTATGCCCGCATGTCCACGGCCAGATCGGCGCGTTGCATGAGATCCTGGGTCCGTGCAACCATTACCGGCGGGATTTGATAGATAAGCCTGTTTGCGCTGTCCATGAACCGGATTCGCAACTTGCCTTTGAAATTATAGGCAAACAAGACATCCCTCATCGTCCTGGCCGGCTGTTCCTGTTTGTTGCTGTCACTGCCTGATTTGTCTTTGCTTGCCCCAGGCGCTGTTACCTGGCTCTTGTTCGCGATGGTAACCGTGTCAACCG
Organism: Geobacter sp.; assembly: GCA_027346925.1. Classification (GTDB taxonomy): domain Bacteria; phylum Desulfobacterota; class Desulfuromonadia; order Geobacterales; family Pseudopelobacteraceae; genus JACPFJ01. Next base: position 6,232 of record DAIERH010000127.1, on the reverse strand, counting down.
GGGAAGGCAGCGCTTCCTGCGGCGCGCTCCTGTTGTTCGTTGCCGGAGCAGATGTGTCCGAACCTTGCCCGTTTGAAGCACTACCTGCCACACTGAGCTGCGAAGGCATCAGGTCGACGTTTAATGTAATCCCGCCCGGTGTCATGCCACACCTCCTTCTGTAACGCGCTTATCCAATGCTTTAAAAAACTTTATTCTATTTTAATGGATTACAACGGAAAATCAATACCGCATTAACTGACATTTAAAAATTAATCGTACGATGCTTGAGAGATGGTATAATCGCCTAAATTCAAGCAATAATAATACCAACACAGTAACATGTTGTTTTTTCAAATCCATTGCAAAAAAGCACCCCCAAAACAAGTATCCAATATGGACAGCTGCGTCGGATATGGATAGCCAATATGGCAAGAGCAGGGCTGTAACGACTAATCTCATCGCTTGGCAGTTTCCAGGGCGTTCGCAGTGATCCTTGGTGGCCCTCCCCATTGAAAAACGGGGTAAAAAGTTCTTTACTCCCGGCTCTCAATTATGGATACTGTCTGCATCCGAACCCGCCAAATCAAAGCAAAGATCACTTTCAACCATGTTCGTCACCAACAGACCGGCCATACTTTTTATCTGCGGCATTATGCTCCTGCTCATGGCGGCAAAGGGAAACGCGGCACCGTCTTCCGCCATCAGTCGTCTCGGCTATGCCATCCAGATGGGCGCCTTTGCCGATGTCAGAAATGCCGAGCGCTTCACGGCAAAACTCCAGTCCAAGGGGATCGAGGCATTCTACTTCCGCAAGGACAACGGCGTCTATGCGGTGCGGTTCGGCGACTTTCCGACCAAGGCCAAGGCCCGTTCCGTGGCTGCCAAGCTGGTTGCGGACCGCTTGATCGAAACCTACTACATCGCCCCGCCCAATGAGATCGTCTTTGCCCGGCCCCAGGGGCCGGGCTGGCAAAAGGCACAGCCGGAAGAGATAAAAGCCCCGCATGAAACCAAACGTCCCGGCACGGGCGAAACGTTGCCGGACAGGAATGGCGACACCCTTGACAGGCCCCGGCAGAAACCCGGCCGTGGCGACACCAGGGATATGGGGGCCATTGCCGCCCGCACCGCCGAACGTTTTGTGGGCATTCCCTACCGCTGGGGAGGCGAGAACGTGGTTGACGGCATGGATTGCAGCGGCTTTGTCCGGGCGGTATTCAACCTGTGCGGGGTAAACATCCCTCGCACCTCCCGGGACCAATTCAGGGCCGGTGAGCCGGTCGGCAGGGACGGGCTGCGTGACGGGGATCTGGTCTTCTTTGGCCCGTCGGAGGATAAGATCAATCACGTCGGCATCTACGTGGGGAGCGGCCGGTTCGTGCATGCGCCGCGCCGGGGCGAAGAGATCAAAGTCTCGACCGTGGATGAAAACTACTTCGAAAAGCGCTTTGTCGGCGCACGGCGATATTTTCAGTAATGCTTTTTGCCTCCCCCTTTTGCAAAGGGGGGAACTGATGTTAGGAGAATTGCGTCATGGCCATAATCCGTCCCTTCCGGGCCTTGCGCCCTCCCAAAAAACTCGCCCACAAACTGGCTGCCCTGCCCTATGACGTCATGAGCGTCGAGGAGGCCCGTGCCATGGCCGCCGGAAACCCGGACAGCTTCCTGCACGTCTCCCGGCCGGAGATCGACCTGGCGCCCGACATGGACCCGCACGCAGAGCAGGTCTATGTACAGGGCAGACTGAACCTGGATGCGTTCATCCAGCGGGGCGCGCTCGTTCAGGACAGGCAGGAGAGCTTCTACGTCTACCGTCAGCGCATGGGTGCCATCACCCAGACCGGCCTGGTGGTCTGCGCCAGCGTTGACGATTATCAGTCCGGAGTGATCAAGAAGCATGAGCACACCCGGCCGGACAAGGAAGACGACCGGGTCAGGCACATAGACCTCCTGGACGCCAACGACGAGCCGGTCTTCTACCTCTCCCGTTCCTGCGGCGAGGTTGAGGGGATCATCGAAGGGATCACCAACGGCACTGCAGAGTATGATTTTACCAGCGACGATGGAGTGGCCCACACCCTCTGGACCATCACCGACCAGGCGTTGATCAGGCGGCTGATTGAACTGTTCGCCGCCATCCCCCGCCTGTACGTTGCCGACGGCCACCACCGCAGCGCCGCCGCCGGCCGGGTGCGCGAACTCCGCCGCGAGCGCAACGCCGACCATACCGGCCAGGAGGAGTACAACAGCTTTCTGACCGTGATCTTCCCCGAAAACCAACTCAACATCATGCCCTACAACCGTGTGGTCAAGAACCTGAACGCCAACAGCGTCGCAGAATTCATCTCACGTGTGGAGGCGGTCTTCGAACTCGTCCCGAGCCCCACACCGGTCGCGCCCGCCAGCCGCCATAACTTCGGCATGTATCTTGAGGGCCAGTGGTACCACCTCCACACGCGTGAGGGGGTCGTCAACGAGGCCGACACGGTCGGCCGCCTGGATGTCTCCATCCTCCAGAACCGGCTGCTCAGCCCGGTGCTCGGCATCCATAACCCCCGCACCGACAAGCGCATTCACTTCGTAGGCGGCATCCGCGGCAACGACGAACTGGCCAAACTGGTCGATTCGGGCGAATATGCCGTGGCCTTCTCGCTCTTTCCCACCTCGATCCGGGAACTGATCGAGTTGGCCGACCAGGACCAGATCATGCCCCCCAAGTCCACCTGGTTCGAGCCAAAGCTCAGGAGCGGCCTGTTCGTGCATCTGCTGTCATGAGGTACTAACCATGCTGGAGCGGGCAGCCGAAGCCGTCAGAAACGCCGAAGCATTTGTCATCACCGCCGGGGCGGGGATGGGGGTGGACTCCGGGCTGCCCGACTTTCGCGGCAACCAGGGTTTCTGGCAGGCCTACCCCCCCTATGCCCGGCTGGGGCTCTCCTTTGCGGAGGCCGCCAACCCGGCCCATTTCCAGCATGACCCGGCCTTCGGCTGGGGCTTCTACGGCCACCGCACCAACCTCTACCGCAGTACCATCCCCCATGCCGGTTTTCACATCATCAAGAGCTGGATCGAGCGCAAACATGCGACGTATTTTGTCGTTACCTCAAACGTGGACGGCCAATTCCAGAAGGCGGGATACGACGATGACCGGATAGTGGAGGTGCACGGTTCGATCCACTGGCTGCAATGCCTGCAACCCTGTTGCCGGGCCATCTGGCCCAACCAGGAGTCCATCCCGGTGGACGATGCCAGCATGCGCGCCGACCATATCCCCCGGTGCCCCCACTGCGGCGGGGTGAGCCGTCCCAACATCCTCATGTTCGGCGACTGGTCCTGGCTCCCCGAGCGCACCGAGGCCCAGGAGGCGCGTTTCGAGCGTTTCCTGACGGAGCGGGGGGACAGCCCCATGGCGGTGATCGAAGTGGGCGCCGGCACGGCCATCCCCACCATTCGGGCTACCTCGGAGCGCCTGGGGTGGCGTTATGACCGGGCCACGGTGATCCGCATCAACCCCCGGGAGCCGGAGATCAAGCCGCCCCATGTTTCCCTGGCCTGCGGGGCGCTGGAAGGGTTGCGCTGCATCGATGCGCTCCTGTCGAACTGAGTCCTCTCCCGGAGACCCCATGCCCGAATCCCGCCGCACCGCCAACTCGATCCTGGTCCTGCTGCTCGGCGTCAACCTGCTCAACTATATCGACCGGCAGGTGGTCTACGCCGTGTTTCCGCTGATCAAACAGGACCTGGGCCTGTCCGACACGGCGCTCGGGCTTCTGGGGAGCGCCTTCATGCTCTGCTACATGGTTTCCGCACCCATCTTCGGGCTGATCGGCGACCGCTTCCGGCGCACCCGGGTGGCGGCGGGCGCCCTGGCGGCCTGGAGCCTGGCCACCCTGGGGGCCGGCTTCTCATCCGGCTATCGCTCCCTGCTGGTGGCGCGCACCCTGGTGGGCGTAGGCGAGGCGGCCTTCGGCACCATCTCTCCCGGCCTCGTGGCCGACAGCTTCGACCGGGAGCGGCGGGGCCGGGTATTGTCCTATTTCTTCCTCGCCATCCCGGTGGGGAGCGCCCTGGGCTATCTCCTGGGGGGCATGCTGGGACAGCACTACGGCTGGCGAGCCGCGTTCCTGATTGTAGGTGTGCCGGGGCTGGCCCTGACCCTGCCGCTCTGGCGACTGGCAGAGCCGGGCCGGAACAGCGAGGAGCCGGCGAGAGGCCCTGCGGCCGTGGCCTGGGGTGGCCTGTTCGTCAACCGCTCCTTCGTGATCACCACCCTGGCCATGGCTGCCATGACCTTTGCGCTGGGGGGGCTGGCCCAATGGCTCCCCACCTTCCTCTTCCGGATGCACGGCCTGGATGTGGGGCGGGCCAACACCATCTTCGGCGGGATCACGGTGGTTGCCGGGATCGCGGGCACGCTCTGCGGCGGGAGGCTGGGGGACTATTTCCAGCAGAGGTCTCCGGCCGGCTACCTCCACGTCTCGGGGTGGGGCTTCCTGATCGGCGTGCCGGCTGCCGCCTGGGCCCTGCTGACCCCCTCGCTACCGTTCTGCCTGGCAGCCATGTTCGTGGCCGAGTTTTTCCTGTTCCTCAATACCGGCCCGCTCAACACCGTAATCGTCAACGTCACCCGTCCCTGCGTCAGGGCCTTTGCCTTCAGCGTCAACATCTTCTTCATCCATGCCCTAGGGGATGCAGTCTCCCCGGCCATCCTGGGGCGTCTTTCCGACCTCTCCGACCTGCGCAGCGCCCTGCTGGTCACCCCGGCAGCCATCCTGTTGGCCGGGCTGTTCTGTTTCATCGGCGGGCGCTTCATCCAGGCTGATCTCCGCAGGGCGGAGACACCGTGATCTATCTCCTCATGCGGATCGTTTTCACCCCCTACCTGCGCCTCTTCCACCGGGTAGAGGTGAAGGGGAAGGAACATATTCCCGCCATGGGACCGGCCATCCTGTGCGCCAACCATACCAGCTACCTGGACTCCATGCTGGTCGGCTACTGCACCTTGCGGCCGGTGCGGTTCCTGATCACCCGCAGCTTTTACCGGCACGCTATCCTGGGGTTTTTCATCAAGGGGTGCGGTGCCATACCGGTGTCCCAGCGCGGCGTGGACAAGGAGGCCTTCAGGCTGGCCCGGGAGGCATTGGGGCGAGGGGAACTCCTGGGGATATTCCCCGAGGGACGGCTCTCCCGCAACGGCCTGCCCAACGAGGGGAAACCGGGGGCAGCCATGCTGGCGGCCACGGCCGGGGCACCCATCGTACCCATCACCATCAGCGGGGCCTTTTTCGTCTATCCCAAGGGGAAGCTCCTCCCCCGACCCGGCAGGATCACGGTCAGGGTCCATCCCCCCCTGGAGGTTGTTCCACAGCGAGGGCGCAACAAGGCCTATCTCCAGGAGATCACCGACCGGGTCATGGCCCGCATCGAACGCAGTCTACACCCCGCGCTGCGCGCCCATCGGCGCAGGATACGCATCCTGAGCCGGCCTCGCCTGCCGTTCATTTCACCTCCACGTTCCTGATCCCGCTCGGCCGCCAAGCCGGGGCAATGACGAACGAGCCGTTCTTCTCTCCTTCCGGCAGCAGGCTGGCAAAGGTCACGGTGAACTCGCCGAAACGGCTGTTGACCTCGTCCATGGCACGGGTGGCAAAGGCCTTTTTGCGCTCGGCCTCGAACAGAGGCAGTTGCTCGCCCCGGTGGATGAGGTTGGATAGGCTCACCCCCAGGAGTCTCACCGGCTGCTCCAGCTTGACCGTGTCGAGGATCGCCACGCTGGCCTTGAAGATGTCGTCGCTCAGGTTGATGTAATCCGTCTGGGTCTGTTGCCGACCGAAGGAGGTAAAGAAGTCTGCGTAGCGGACGTACAGGCTCACGGTCCGGCCGCTGACGCCGTAGCGCCGCGCCCGGCGGCCAACCATCTCGGAAAGCCGCAAAAGGACCCGCAGGATATCCTCCCGCCGTTCGATGTCCCGGTCCAGGGTGGTGCTATGACCCACGGACTTGACCTCGTCGTCCTCGCCGTGGGGGACGACCGGCGCGCCGTCCCTCCCCTGCCCCATCTCCTTCAGCCGTTTCCCCACAATGCCGAACCTGCGGGTCAGCCGTTCCTCGTCGCAACGCCCCAACTCGCCGCAGGTACGGATGCCCATGAGCGCCAGCTGCCGCTCGGTCTTGCGGCCGATGCCGCACAGGTCCTTGACCGGCAGGCGCTCCATGGTGCGGGATATATCCTCGGGCCGGATGGTAACCA
>DAIERH010000126.1 GCA_027346925.1 Geobacter sp. | reverse complement strand
GCATGATGGCCCACTATGACACCCGCGTCACCTGCGAGCAGTGCCACACCGGCGCCAAGGCCCCCCACCAGAAGTCCAGAAATGGCGCCATCCTTAACAAGCACCTCGCCACCGTTGCTTGCCAGACCTGCCATATCCCGGTCTTTGCCAAGGGGCAGGCCACCAAGATGAGCTGGAAATGGTCCGATGTGGGCAAGGACATCAAACCCGAGGAGCAGTTCGACAAGGAGACCTTTGCCAAATTCAAGGGTTCCTTCACCTGGGGTATGAACGTCAAGCCGGTCTATCGCTGGAGCAACGGCATGATCGAGCGCTACATGGTTGGCGACAAGATCAAGGACCCCAGCAAACCGGTGATGATGTCGCAGCCGGTCGGCAACATCAAGGACAAGACCGCCAAGATATACCCCTACAAGCTCTACAAGGGCGACCAACCGATGGACGCCAAGTACAAGTACCTGAGCATCTTCCAGCAGTACAAGTCCCTGTGGGTTGATTACAACTGGGACAAGGCGTGCCGCCTGGGTGCCGAGTGTGGGCTTCCCTACAGTGGCAAGTTCCAATTCGTGAACACCGAGACCTACATCGCCGCTCAGCATGAAGTGTCGCCGAAGGAAGAGGCGCTCCAGTGCGGCGAATGCCACATGGGCGGCAACCGGATGGATTGGAAGGCTCTTGGCTACAAAGGCGACCCGATGAGGGTTGGCGGCAGGTTTGATAAGAAAAAATAATCCGATTGTAACGGGAGGCACGTGAATACCACGTGCCTCCTTTTTTACGGAGGGAGCCCAGATATGAAGCGGTTTCGATCAGGCATGTTTTGTTTGGCCGTGATCATGCTCCTGAGCCCGGCGTTCACGACGCTGAGCCGGGCTGAATCACAGGACGACGATCTCAAGAACAGGATCAGGTTGCTGGAGATACAGATTCAGCAGTTGAAGGCGCTCAAGGAGCAGCAGAAACAGGTGGACGAAAAGGAACAGCAGTGCCTTAAGGCAGTGGGGAACTCCAAATTTTGCAAATGCGTTTCCGAGGCGTTGACCAAGGATGTGAGCTTCGAGCAATATGTCCACTTCCTCGTCACGCCGAAGGAAGGGCTCAAATATGATACCATGCCCCCCGAGTCGCGACAGGCTGTTGATACATCAATTGCCGCCCATGATAAATGCGTCGATAAGGGATGGTTCAAATAAATATCGCCGTATCGGCCCATGGCAACAAACGTCGACTTGGACGCAGTTTCCCGACATGGAGAACTCATAATGCGGTACCTCAAGATATTCACGATATCCCTCGCAGCATGGCTCTGTCTGTTCGTGACCATTGCCAGCGCAGTACACGTCAATGCTCCGGCTCCAGACTTTTGCCTGAAAGACCTGAACGGCAGGAAGGTCAGCCTGGCCGATCTGAAAGGTCGGGCAGTTGTCCTCAATTTCTGGTCAACCACGTGTCCGCCATGCGTGGCAGAAATACCGGCGCTCAACGCACTCTATCATAATCTGGCGGGGAGCGGCCTGGTGGTGCTCGGCATAGCCCTGGACCCATCCGACAAACCCGTCAGGGAGCTGGCAAGGCGCCAGCGGATAGAGTATCCACTCCTGATTGACAGCTCCCAAGAAGTCTACTTTGACGCCTACGGCCTCTTTGGCCAGCCGGTCAGCATTTTGATAGATCGAACCGGGATGGTGCGGGAAAAGATCATCGGACAGGTTAATTGGACTTCGCCCGAAATGGTGACGAAAATCAAGAGCCTTCTGAAAGGACGGTAGCATGAGACAAGCGTTCATAGCGGCCCTGTTTGCAATTGTTCTCACAATTGTTGGTTGCGGCGGTTCAAACTTCCTGATCTACAAAGACGCCAAACATTATTACATGACAAACAAAAGTGACAACCTTCGGAAAGTATTGTGTGATTCCGGTGATCTTGCCAGGATTACCCGGGATGCACAGCTCCCCGAGGATCTGCGGAAAGAACTCTTTGCCAGCATGTGCACACAGGACAAGGTTAAGGAGCATGTCCTGGCTGTTTTGGAAAAGATGACCAAGGAGCAGCGCAGCGCACTGAAGCTGGCGTTCCAGAACAATGGGTATCAGATCAATACGATAGCCAACTGTTGAGGCAGCGGATACTAGGCGTTCGGTCGAACGCCCCGTCTGCAATCAGGCCCCCGCAAACTCACATACCGATCTGAAAATATATGCTGGGCAGGACAGTCTCTGCATCGCTGGATTCACTGGGTTGATAATTCCGCTTCCGGAGGAGTAGCATCGGCCCTCCCGGCAGTTCTGTCGCGTAACGGAAATGGGGAACACCATGACACGAGCCGCCATGGTTTTCAGCTTGCTGTTTATGGCCGTCACTGCCTGCCTGGCTGCAAACAGCTGTCGTGATTGCCACGGAAACCGCGCAAGGATGGAAGCCCTGGGTTATGGGCACTTCGCTGTGACACAGCAGGAGGTGGAGACACAGAGCCGCATGCCGGCTACCTGTAGTGAATGCCATCTGGGTAGCCCGGCTGAAAACGATAAGGATGTCGCGCACAAAGGTATGGCACGGCTGCTCGTTGTCTCTCACAAGGGATTGGCAGCCCATACTTCGGCACGAGGCTATCCCCTTGAGTACGGTACGAATCAGGCGGACCGCATTTACACGGTTGTGGAAAAGGACGGAAAAAGGGTTAAGGACTCCTCTGTGGCGGCCATTTCGTGGCATGATAAGAATGCCGACACCTTGAGTCAGGACTTCAGCGTCATGAAAAAGACTTGCGGCTCTTGCCATGTAAAGGAGTTTGACGAATTTGCCAAGAGTACCATGGCAACCAATGGCAAGCAAAGCCAGTACAAGGGGTGGACCGACAAGAAGCGCGGTCCTCACAACTGCGGTCCTTGGTTCGAGGGCAACCGTGAGATCATACAGCAAAATACGACGCTGCCCCTGTCGCCAGAGATCAACCGGATCAACCAGAAGGTGTGTAACACCTGCCATGTGGGCTGCCTGGATTGCCACTTCAACCCACAAAAGAATAATCCGGCCGACCTGACCAAAGGGGCCCACACCTTTGTGAAAATCCCGCCATCCGAGAGTTGCTATGGCAATGGCCGGGGTTCCATCTGCCATGCCGGTCCCGAAGATCGCCGTCGCGGGGCGGGATATTTCGGTGAGTCATTCTCGTTCCCCGAAGGAAACGAGCCCGATGTCCACCTGAAGGCAAAAGTCGGCTGTCTCGATTGTCACGAAAGCTCGAAAAGCAATCCGGCAATCGGGCACGCCATGGTCAAGCGTCAAGCCCAGGATTCATGCCAACACTGCCATGCGGCAGCAGTCACGAGCCATGCAATTTCACGGCACCGGAACCTTTCCTGTGAAGCCTGCCACATTCAGAACGTGGCCGGGTACCAGGGAACCTATTGGGGACCGGGCAAGATCGCTGGTGCTGCAACCCCCTATTTCAAGTTCAAGGCCTATTACGGCTACATGCCGGAACCGATCCTGATCAGGGATCAAAAGGGACGCTGGATTCCGGTGAAACCTTTCCCCATGGCGGTCATGAACCAGAAGGCGTCTCCATTCAAGCCCGGCCTCTATTGGCGTTTCCCGGCCGAACTGCCAGATCTGCGACGAACCAACGACGCTTGGGCTTATGTGGGTCTTTTCGGCGGGATGCCGGAGAATAACAAGGCAATGCTCTGGATCCAGATGGACAAGATGTCGCACAAACTGGGCAAAAGCCGTTCGTGCGACTCGTGCCACGCCTCCCCGGAAGGTGTCCAGCTTCAGAAAGTCGCCTGGGAATACGACGATCCGGGCGCTCTTCCATTCAATGGCAGCCATGAAGTGTTTGCGAACAATAAAGGCCTGTTTATCAGAACGATGAAATCGGAGAAGATCGAGTTGGAGTCGGGATACGCCCTCTCGGCGCTGGCTCCCTGGGTATACCTGAAGGACAAATGGCACGTACGGGGAGACTTCTCCCTGCCCCCCCTGAAGGACCGGAAAACTTTTGAGTCTGCCCGGACAGATCCCGGCTATGCGCAAAAGTCGGGTGTAATCCATCAATAGTCCGGAGGGGCAGCATGCGGCTCGCTTGGAGCCATGGGGCTGGTAAGCGAGGTCAACACAACTATTTAGCTCCCAGAGGAGATCGCCATGCAAATTCATGGTAAACGTGATTTCGATTCAAAGGCAGCCACGTGGGACGAGGAGCCGCGCCGCGTAGCCCTGGCGCGGGAGGTAACGGCAGCAATTATCCGTGAGATACCCTTTGTGAACGGAATGGACGTGCTGGATTACGGCTGTGGCAGCGGGTTGGTGACGCTGGGACTCCAAGCGCACGTGGGGCGGATTATCGGCGCAGACAGTTCGCAGGGGATGCTTGACGTCCTGACAGGCAAGGTGCGGGAACAAGGGCTCGTCAACGTATCTACCCGCCTGATCGACCTGACCTCCCAGGACAGTCTGGATGGCGACTTCGATGTGATCGTCAGCAGCATGACCCTGCACCACGTGTGCGACGTGCCGGCCCTCATTTCCCGTTTTGTCAGATCGTTGAAACCGGGCGGCTGGCTGGCCCTGGCTGACCTTGAAGCCGAGGACGGCAGCTTTCACGATGATCCGGCCGGCGTATGCCACCATGGATTTGAGCGCAGCTACCTCCATGGGGTATTGACGGATCATGGCTGCTCCGATATCCGCGTCGTGCAGGCTGCGATCGTGCACAAACCCCGCCCGGATGGCGGAGAGCGCCTTTACCCCGTTCTCCTCGCCGTGGGGAGAAAGGGTTTATGACCTGTTGTGGGCCGAGTTTCACTCACGGTACCTTTCCGGGCGAACACACGGCTTTCGTAAAAATGCTCTGGCCCTGAACGAACCGGCCTCCCCCTGCATCCGTCCCCGGTCCGAAAAACGGCCGGACCATCTACCAGAAAGGACAGGCCCTAGCGTGCCTTGGATGATACGTTTCATTGTTTTCTGCGGACTGGCCCTCAGCCTGCTTCCGGTGCGAGCCCAGGCTGAAGAAACCTGCACTGTCTGCCACCGGGTGGCGCAAGGGGGTGTCCATGCTGCCCTCCCCTGCCTGGCCTGCCATCTGCGAGAAGAGGAAACCGTTGGCGACCCGGCCCACATCGCGAATCGCGCCGTCGGGTGTGTCACCTGCCACGGCGGGCATGAGCGCATCTTTGATCATGCCATGGCCGTCCCCAGTGGAAAATGTTCATCCATGCAACACCGCTACGCCAAGCAGGAGTGCGACTTTTGGGATACGAACTGCGCTTCCTGCCACATCCAGGGCTGCCAGGATTGCCACGGCAAGGGGCATGCCGTTACCATGCCCTCCGTGGGGATTTGCCAAGGCTGCCACAGGGGGTACTTCGTCGGTTGGGACGCTCCCGCCCGCTCACCCCGACCGGACGGCATGCGCTTCGCGTTGGGCGGCGACACATTGCCCAAGACCCTTCCGGACGTGCATTACGCATCTGGCCTCACCTGCGGCGCTTGCCACTCCATGGCCAGTCTTGCCCAAGGGCAACCATCGTCCAAGGGATGCCAAGACTGTCATATTCCCCGTCCTGAGGTTATCGAGCACCGAATCGCTGCCCATCTGGAACGGCTGGAATGTTATGCCTGCCACTCGGCATGGGCGTCCCGGGAATACGACATGTTCCGCGGCCAGAGGCTGCTGGAAAGCTCCGAGTTCTGGGATAAAATTAGTGGCGCCTCACCGGACTACGCATTTCTGCGGAACCGGAGCGCCTTTGCGCAGCAGAATCTCCCCCCCTTCCCGGTCCGCTCGTTGTTTGCCGGCTATTACACGACCATCCCCTTGGACCGTAAGGGCAGACCGGAAAATTTCCTTTTGGCCGGCGAGTTGCGCATCTGGTCCTCCCACGCCGTACAGCGAAGCAACGTAACCTGCGATCAATGCCACCACGCACTGCAACGCTTCCTCCTGCAGCCTGGACCATAACAGGCCCCGGAATATCACTACTTGGATGTACCTCAGGGATCACAGTATATAATTGGGGCTTTTCCAGGTGTCGCCGCCCGGCTTCGCGCCGGTTTTCGGCGGCAAACGCAAAATGAGTGGCTTTGCATGCGCAAATTATGTGCTACTATCAATCAAATAGTGCCAGCCTGCTTACCGTGGGGGCCCCTTGAACTGCGGCACCTGATGGTACTCAAACTGGCGTGCGATGGAAATGGTTTGCCCCCGGCAATGAGACCAAACGGAAGGAACCGGAAGGGGTGGGTGTGATGAAATGGCGAGAATGGCTGGAAAAGTGGAGCATGTCGTCGTTGAAGATCAAGACACCATTCCTTGAGATGGAGTGGAATCCTAAAGATGCGGATAAAGATGCCGCATGGGAGCTCTACATCGAGTTATTGACCAGAATCACCACCCAACCGCTGCCCAAGGAAATGGGAGACGAAGAAACGGCCTTGAACAGCGTGTATCAACTCTTCCCGCTGACCCGCGAAATCATTAAAAAACATGGGCGTTTGTGCTCTGAGTTTACCAAGATAGCTGTCGTCGTTCTCAACCAGCTCATCAGGCCATTCACGGCAAAATGGCACAAAGCCAAAATATATGGGGATCTGTTGTTGGAGCACGAAGCATGCATCGACTTCAGGACCGAACTCGCCGAATTACAGACCAAGCTCAAACTGTACACGAAAATGCTTGCTGACATGGCCGGCGTCGAAGACCTGACCGAAATGGAATATACCTCTTGACAAGGAGGAGTATTCTCCACTGCGGAGGCTCATTTCCCTCGCCGCGGTGCCTGCTCGTGAGGCACTGTTAAACAT
>DAIERH010000125.1 GCA_027346925.1 Geobacter sp. | reverse complement strand
TCCGCAATGACGGCACCTGCCGGGTGATGGCCTTCACCGCGTCCCAGATCCCCTATATCGCCAAACGCCGCTTCCCCGCCAGCCTGGCGGGTCCGCTCTATCCGCAGGGCATCCCGATCCATCCCGAGGAAGAGTTGGCGGAGTTGATCAAACGCCTGCGGATCGACCAAGTGGTCTTTGCCTACAGCGACCTTTCCCACGCAGAACTGATGCACACCGCCTCGCGTGTCCTGGCCTGCGGCGCCGATTTCCGCCTGATCGGGCCGAACGCCACCATGCTGAAGAGCCGCCGGCCCGTGGTGTCGGTCTGCGCCGTGCGCACCGGCTGCGGCAAGAGCCAGGTGGTGCGCCACTTGTGCGCTATCCTGGCCGAATCGGGAATCAGGCCGGTGGTGGTGCGACACCCCATGCCCTACGGCGACCTGGTCCGCCAGGAGGTGGAGCGCTTCGTTGATGCGGCAGACCTGGAGCGCTACCACTGCACCATCGAGGAGCGGGAGGAGTTCGAGCACCTGCTGGAGCGCGGGGCCGTGGTCTATGCCGGTGTGGATTACGGGAAGATCCTGGCCCGTGCCGAGGCCGAGGCCAGGGTGATCATCTGGGACGGCGGCAACAACGACCTCCCCTTCTTCCGCCCCGACTTGGAGATCGTGGTGGCCGACCCCCTGCGGCCCGGCCACGAGACGGCCTGGTATCCGGGCGAGGTCAACCTGCGGCGGGCCGGGATGGTGGTGATCAACAAGGTGAACGCCGCAGACCCGGCAGCCGTGGCCATGGTGGAGGATACGGTGCGGCGGGTGAATCCGGATGCCGCCATCGTGCGCACCGAATCCCTGGTCACGGCCGCCGATGGGTGGCGTATCAAGGGCAAACGCGTGCTGGTGGTGGAGGACGGCCCCAGCATCACCCACGGCTCCCTGCCGTCCGGGGCCGGCCTGGCCGCGGCCCGCCAGTACGGCGCAGCCCTTGTGGTCGATCCGCGCCCCTGGGCAGTCGGTTCGCTGGCGGCTCTCTATGCCCGCTACCCCCACATCGGGCCGGTATTGCCGGCCATGGGCTACCGGCCGGAGCAGGTGGCGGAACTGGCCGCCACTATTGCCAGTGTCCCCTGCGACCTGGTGCTGGCCGCCACCCCCATCGACCTGGCCCGCCTCGTGCGGGTCGAGACGCCGATCCTGCGCATTGGCTATGCCATTGCTGAGACCAACGGCACCCCCCTAGCCGCCGCCTTCCTGCAATTCCTCGCCGCCGCCCAACCGGTTGCATCAGGCGGACCCTAACTTACAGGATATGGTAATTCACCGGAAGTAACGGTTCGGGCAGGTGCACTTCTCCCAATGCCGCACGCAGGTCCCTTTCGATCGTCCTGCACATGGAGGAAAGCGCGAGGTCGTTGGGCAGCACGCCGAATGGCTCTTCTATCTCGTCGCCCAATGCGTCCAGACCGAAAAATGTGAACGACACGATTCCGACCACAAAAGGGGTCATGAAACCGATCGAATCGACGAGTCCGAAGGGAAGAAGAAAACAGTAGAGATAGGCGGTGCGGTGCAGGAGCAGATTGTAGGTGAACGGAATCGGCGTGTTTTTGATCCGCTCGCACCCGGCCAGAACTGTGGTGAGCGAGGTGAGGTTCGCGTCGATGCTGGCGGCAAAGTAGTCCTGAACCTGGTTGTTCCCAATGCAGCGGCGCAGGTCATGCGCCATGAGCTGGAGGAGAAAAAGGGGTTTGCTGTGAGCCAGCGCGAGTTCCACGACCTCATCCTCGTCGAGAAACTCCCGCAACTCGTCAAGAGGGTCAGAATCCCTAAGGTGGTGCCGCAACGCGTTTGCAAAGGCTATGATCCGGTACACCATCCGGGACCGAACATCGCCCTGCTCGAACGGAGGCCAGTCCGGGGAGTGCTCGCGTTCTGACGAAACAAAGGTGAGGATCTGACGCGTCAGGCTGCGGCACCTCATTATCAGGTCACCCCACAATTTTCTCCCTTCCCAGTAGCGGTCGTAACTTGCGCTGTTGCGAAATCCGATGAAGATGGCAAGGGCAAGTCCGATCAGGCTGAAAGGGATGGGGGTCATGGTAATCTTCAACCTGAACAGCGCCCCGTGGGTTATCGTAACGATGGATGCGAGCAGCACCGTGACACACAACGGCCATTTGATGCGCGGGACTATGGATCCCCTTATTATGAAAAACAAGCGCAGCCCGTTGGGGCGCTCTCTGATAATCATCCTAAACCTCCATGATATCCGTGTCGCTTCATCAAATTTACCCCCTTCACCGCGTTCTCAAGCCAATAATCGAAGGGATGTGGCCAGCAGACTGCTCCACCTCAATGACTCAGGTACGGCACGAGCGGAATGAGCCGTTGGTAATCGTCGTAGCTCAACGAACCGTGCCAGTGCCCACTGACCATTCCGGCACCGATCCCCGCCATGAAGGCGAGCACGGCCACTGCCGGGAAAACCCACGTCGCCAGCGGCCGTTTCCAGAAAACGGGCTGCATGGCGAGTACGTTTCGCTCCGGGCAGTGGGCCACGCAGGTGAGACAGCCGGTACACTCCGGTGAAGAGATTGCTGTGCGGGAATGCACCGAAAGGCTGGAGGGACAGGCGCTGGAGCAGCGTTGGCACCCGGTGCAGCCCGCCGGGTCCCGACGGATTTTGAAGGGGCCGACGAGACCTACCAGACCCAGCAACGCACCGTAGGGACAAAGATAACGGCACCAGAACATCTTGTGACAGAGGGACAGCAAGGCAAGAGTCGCCAGGATCACCATCGTGGTCCCGGACATGCGGGTAAAGAAATGGAGCATCTTGACATCGCTGACGGCCCAGTAGGGGGCATCCAGGAACCCGCCCAACGCTTCGGCCGGCATGTCCAGAAGGATGAACTTCACGAACAGCAGAAGCAGCAGATATTTGATACACCGCAAGATGACGTCGAGCCATCGCCAGACGAGCATGTTCCGGCCGAACAACAGCCGGCCCAGCTTGTACGCACCTTCGGATATGGTGCCGACAGGGCAGAGCCACGAGCAGAACGATTTCCTGGCAAGCAGGCTCATGAGCAGGATTGACAGGAAAATAACCAGTGCAGCGGGATGCACCGGGTGGATTTTTCCGGAAACCAGCCAATACTTCAGGCTGGTGAGGGCGCCGATGGGCAAGAATCCCTCCACGCCCGGCGGGCGGGAATCCAGGGGGACGGCTGCCCCACTTTGAATGGCATTGACAAACATGCCGAACCGGATGCCCATGCCGATCACCCACAACAAAAAGCACCATTGCACGACGATGCGCAGGGTACTCACGGACTTTGCTGAAATCGTTACCATGTTATCGTCTCTTTCGCGCAGATCCCGGAGACGGGATCACCCTGCCCCACGGGTTGCCAAAACATATTCGACATCGTCTCCTGCTTGGGGTGTCGGTTGTCCCGGATGAAAAATCCTAGCAACGTTTCAGGCCGATTACTTTGACATCTGTCAAACAAGGTGATTTGGAGCATATGGGGGGAGAGCGCTACGAGGCCGGGCAAGGCCGGCTAATGTTCATTTCATGATCCAGATCAAGGCCACTGTTCGCCGATTCCGCCATCATGATTTTCAAGAGCGGAAAAGGGGCGTTATAATAAACTAAAGGATGTGGACCGAGGTTGGGCTCATCCTTTCCAAGGAGGCAGTCATGAGAACATCGAACAGTACGGAACAGGAGAGCGGCAAGACCGTCGGCGATTTCGTTGCCGAGGATTACCGGACAGCCAAGGTATTCGAGAGGCACGGGATCGACTTCTGCTGCGGCGGCAAGGTCGGCCTATCGGACGCGTGCCGGGAACGAGGCATCGACCCCGCCACGATACAGGGTGAGATCGAGGCGGTGAAGAACGATCCGCTGGAGCGGAGCCAGAACTACGGGGCCTGGGGGCTCCCGTTCCTGGCCGACTACATCGTCACCACCCACCACGGCTACCTCAACGAAAACACCCGGCAGATCGCCGTGTACGCCAACAAGATTGCCCAGGTCCATGGCGCCCATCACCCGGAGGTGATCGAGATCGCCCGGATATTCGACCATATCGCCGCCGATCTGGAGGCCCATCTCCGCGAAGAGGAGGAGGTGCTCTTTCCGGCCATCAAGCGGATCGATGCGGCCCGCAAGGACGGCGTCGAACCTGCGGCGGCGGATCTGAACACGCTCAAGGCGTCGCTCGCCACGCTCGATCAGGAGCATGAGGCCATCGGCAACGCAATCCACGTAATTCGCGACCTTTCGAAGGGGTATGCAATCCCGGAGGATGTGTGCAACACCTTCGCGGTTACCTACCAAAAACTCAAGGAATTCGAGGACGACCTGCACAAGCACGTCCACCTGGAGAACAACATCCTCTTTCCCAAGGCGGCCAAGCTCTAGGTTCATGCGTAGGGGACTATCGGGGAGGCGAGCGTATGATACAACTCAAGCGGGTCTATGACCCACCGGACAGCCATGACGGCAGGCGATTTCTCGTGGAGCGGTTGTGGCCGCGGGGGATGAAAAAGGAAAGTCTGGCCATGGACGGGTGGCTGAAGGATGTGGCCCCAAGCGACAGCCTGCGGCAATGGTTCGGCCATGACCCGGCCAAGTGGGAGGAGTTCCAGCAGCGTTACACCAGCGAATTGGAGCACAATCCCGCCCCTTGGGTGCCGCTGTTGGAGGCGGCCCGGCAGGGCGCCGTCACCCTGCTCTACAGCACCCACGACCAGGAGCGCAACAACGCCCTGGTGCTCAAAAACTTCCTGGATGCGCGGCTCAAGAGGCGCAAAGGCGCCTCTTGAGCATCGTCGTCGGCACGCGGCCTACCAGCGTACCGGTTTGGGTTCATTCTTCACGAACAGGATCGAACAGGGCATCCTGCGGGCCAGTTCCTCGTTGCTGCGGCCGAACAGAAAATGCTCCAGCCGCCACTCCTCGTGGGCCAACAGGATGAGGAGATCGATCCTTTCCTCCTTGACTGTCTTCAGTACCTCTTCGGTCGGGTCCCCTTTCCTGATCAATTCCTTGATGGGAAACCCCTTGGCCTTTTCCTGCCGTATGACCCGATCCAGGTCGGCCTTGGCTTCCTCGAAGATCTTCTCGTATTCCTTTTCAAGGGAAATAATGGGCAGGTTCCACCCTTCCAGGCCAAAGGGATTATGGACCACATGCAGGATGGAAAGTTCCGCGTTGTATTTGCGTGCCAGTGAAATGCCGAAATGGACGGCCTCCCGGCAGTGCTTGGTCATCCTGCTGACAACGAGTATGCGTTTAAATTCTTCCATGGTTCGGCCTCCTTGTGTGAGGAGTCCCCCCTTCCTTTGTTTATATGTGCTTTCATACAAATTATACTCCCCTCCTTTTGTTCCAGAACGAAAATTCCAAAGCAGGGGGAACAGGCCGCCAGACCTGCCGAGAGGCATGGATACCGATTCCGCAAGCGCCTGCGGGTCCGCTTTCCGCAAGGCCTGGCGGCGGGATGTGCTTTGCGGAACAAGGACGGATTTATCGGGGGCACAGGCCATGAAGAAAGGCCGGCTGAAATCGGCCGGCCCTTCTTCATGTACTTACTTGTCAGGCATAAAGTCAATACATTTAAGTCCTCCGACTGAAGTAATCAACATCTTAACGGAGAAAATAAAAGGATCAAACCTCCATTTTACTTTTGTAAACAACCTAAAACAGCGCCCTCACAGCGCCCCCAGCACCTTCAGCAGATGCGGCACCATCTGCTTCTTCCTGGACATGACCCCCTTCAACTCGTACAGGTGCGGCTCCACCTGGGGATACCCCATCACATGGGCCAATTCGTTCTTCCCCTCCACCAGGAACAGGGTCGTCTCGCTGTAGATGTCGGTCACCATCAGGCCCGCCAGGTGGAGCCGGTCCTGCTCCTTGATCCGCTTCAACTCCGTGCGCAGGGTTTCCTTGAGGTCGTTGAATTCATCGAAACCCACCACCTCCACCTGCCCCACCCCGAAGAGGGTCTCGGCGGCGCTGAAGTGCTTGAAGTCGGCCCTGATGGCCTTCTCCGCCGTGCCGTATGCGGAAAAACCGCTGCACGAGGAAAAGATCGCCCGGCCGAACTCCAGATGGTCCCGGCCAGCCCGCCCCTCCAGCCAGGCCACCATCTCCCGGTCCCGGCCGGTGGTGGTGGGTGACTTGAGGATGACCGTGTCGGACAGGATGCCGGCCAGCAGCAGCCCCGCAATGGCCTGCTCCGGCTCGATTCCCCGCTCCCGGTACAGGGAGGCGACCACGGTGCAGGTGCTCCCCACCGGCGCGACCATGAAGGTGATGGGCTGATCGGTGGTCGGGTTGCCCAGCTTGTGATGGTCGATCACCTCCAGGATCTCCAGGGATTCGGCCCCCGGCACGGCCTGGGACAGTTCGTTGTGGTCCACCAGGATCAGGGCGTGGGGGATGGGGGCCAAGAGCGACGACTTGGTGGCGATGCCGGCGATGCTGCCGTCCTCCTCCACCACGATCACCGCCGGCTCGCCCGAGTGCAGCAGCTTGAGGCGCAGGTGTTCCAAGGGCTCGCCCACACCCACCTGCTCGAACTTGGCCTCCACGAAACAGGCCAAAGGCGTGGAAAGCCGGGCCAGCCAGGCAGCGGTGGCCGTATCGTGGGGGGTCGAGAGGACAATCACCCCCTTCTCACGCGCCAGGGCCAGCAGGTCCTCCCTGATCGAAAAACCGCCCGTTACCACCAGCAGGCGCACCCCTTTTTCCATGGCAGCCTGCTGGATGGAGGGGCGGTCGCCGGTCATGATCAGGAGCGAGGCAGGGTCGCAGCCGGCGATGCGCGAGGTGAAGGACTCCTCCACCATGGCGCCGATGAACAGGTG
>DAIERH010000124.1 GCA_027346925.1 Geobacter sp. | reverse complement strand
AGCCCGCGGAGCCGGCCCCGGCGGCAACACCGGCCGTTCCGGCCGGGACCAAAGACACGAACCCGCCGTCAACCGCCGAAGCACAACAGCAAAGTCCTCCGGCTGAAAGCGCTTCCCAGGCAGCCCCGCCTCCGGTTCAGGACAATGGCGGCGAGGAAAGGAAGCCCCTGGACTGGATCATTAACCCTCTGGCCGGCTCTGCGGCGATCGCAGAGACGAACAGTGTCACCGGGTTCGATCCCCAGGCTCCTTCCAGCGCCCTCGGCCCGGGGATAAGTTCCCTCATCAGCGATCTGTTCGGCGGCGGATCATCGGATAACGGGGATACGAACAACCAGTCTCAGGAACAGCCCCAGGACAACGGGCAGGCAAACGACCAGCCCCAGGATAACGGGCAGGCAGCCGATCAGCCCCAGGATAACGGGCAGGCAAACGACCAGGCAACTGATCAGCCCCAGCCCGCTCCCGACAGGGCTCCGCCGTTTGACCCCGGCCAGTCCCTGAACGGCGCCGCGGACTCGAGCGCCGCGAACACGCCCTGATCTTCCCTGGCGGATGAACCCGGCCGTGTGAAAATCCGGTAAAAACCGGAGCAGGAACTCAAATTCCGGCCGCGAAACCATACTCACCGGTCAAATTGAAAGCAGGCGGGTATGGGCGCTATCACACTCGGTTTGATATGCGGTCTTGTTTTTGGTATCACCGATGCCGCGATAATGCTCCCCATGAAATTCGAAACCGGGCGGAAGAAAGCCGAGGCGGTATCGAGCGCTTTTGTCGACCGCTTCATGCTGGGTCTTTTGATCCCCAATGTAAGCTTCGATATCCATCCGGCGGTTACCGGAGCGCTGCTCGGCCTCGGCCTTAGCGTGCCTTCAGCGATAATCAGCCGGGCCTACCTGCCGGTAATCGGCATCGGCGTCGCCGGCGGCGTGCTCATCGGTTTTGTCACCCACGCGGTAATCTGACCCGGTGCTGGCAACCCTTGCAAGGATTCTGCCGCTAGCCCTCACCGCCGCCATCAATCCCACCGGACTCCTGCTGGTAATGTCGATCCTGAGCAGCAAGGAAGATCCAGGGAAGAAATCGCGCTCCTTCTTGTTGGGAGCGTTGATGTTTCTCATAGTCCTGGGTTTGCTGATCACGTTCACGTTCCATCCCGCGGTTCAGCAGGCGAAAAACCCAAACAGGATCTCCGCGGCGATCGATGTCCTGCTGGGGCTGCTGATCTTCCTGGCTTTGGGAATCTCGAAGTTCGGAAAAAGAAAAGACAAGCCAAAGAAGAAACAGCGCAAGCGGCCGTTCGCCGTGATTGGTTTCCTCTACATGCTCCTGAATGCCTCGACGCTTATTCCCTTTATCGCGGCCACGAAAATCATCTCTGACCAGGAGCCTGGCTTTTGGGACAAGCTTCCGCTTTTTGCCGTGCTCGTCCTCATCACCATGTCCATGATCTCGCTGCCTGTTATTGTCAGCTCGCTTTTCCCGGAGCAGGCGGAAAGGGTCCTGGGGCCGCTAAAGTCGTTCATGGCCCGTCACGGCCGGACGGTCGCTGACGTCTTCTTCCTGGCCATGGCCGTGTATCTGTTCATATATGGCGCGAGAAGGATCTGAGGCATTCGGGGCTTTTCGCACCTTCGGTTGCCAGGCAGCCGCGCGGCCCCCGATGGTACAGAGCCCGCAGGATCTGGGATATAATCATGCATCCAGCAAACTCACGGGAGAATCGTCATGACAATCGCAGACATCATCCATGGGAAGCCCAGGCTCGAGTGCAAATACGGCGAGAACGGCTACCAGACCCCGGCGGCGCTTTACTCGGGCGATACCGGTGACGAGCTTGCGCTCGACCGTTTCGAGGTGGTTCAGGGCGCCGCCCCCAGCTATAACAATCTCTGCGATCTCGACCGCCTCCTGCAGACCTCGACACACATCGCCGCCGGCTTTGACGTGAATTACACAAGCGTGCCCCTGGCCGGCGTAGCCTGCAAGCACGGCAATCCCTGCGGCGCCGCCGTTGGCGATGACCGGGCAAGGGTCGTTCAAAAGGCCCTTGAGGGCGATCTGCGCGCCGTCTTCGGCGGGCTCATCCTGCTCAACTTCGAGGTCGACGAGGAGATCGCCGAGGTTCTGATGACCCACAAGATGGGGGAGGGGACCCGCAGGCTCCTCGACGGCGTCATCGCTCCGGGATTTACGGCCGGAGCCATGGAGATGTTAAGGCGCAAGGGCGACAAGTGCCGCTTGCTTGCCAATCCCGCGCTGGCAGGAATGGACCGTGATTCGCTCGACGGCGCCCGCCGCTTCCGTTACGTGCGAGGCGGATTCCTGGCGCAGCCAAATTATACATTTGTGCCTGATCTTGTTGGCGGCGAAATCGAGAAGGTGGGCGAGAGCAGCGAGAGCCAGGTGCGCGACATGATCCTCGCCTGGGCGATCGGCTCGACCTCCAACAGCAACACGGTAACCCTGGTCAGGGAAGGCATGCTGATCGGCAACGGCGTCGGCCAGCAGGACCGGGTCGGCGGCTGTAAGCTCGCCGTCATGCGGGCAACCGGCGCCGGGCACAGCACCGAGGCGGCGGTTGCTTACAGCGACAGCTTTTTTCCCTTTGTTGATGGTCCGTCTGAGCTTTCGGGGGCGGGGGTAGCGGCCATCCTCGCGACCAGCGGCTCGGTTCGCGACCAGGAGGTCAAGGACTACTGCCGTGCCGAAGGCGTGACGCTATACCTTTACCCCGATTCGGAGGGGCGGGGATTTTTCGGGCATTAGGGAAGCGAAGGCAAAAAATGAGAATAGCAGGCAAAAAACTGGCCTCAGAAATTTGAAGCTTCAAGCTATTGCCGGTCAAACCTCTGATGCAGCTCCAGCTGATCCTGACCGATTTGAGCCATCAGATCGGTCATCCTCTGCACTTTCGCATTAAAGACCTTTATATCCGCCTGGCGCTCGGCGGCTATGGTGCCTTGAAGCTCGCTGCCTTGGTTAACCTCTTCCATCTTCTTTGCGGCGTCGTCCAGTTTCGCCCTGTCGCCACTCTCCAGGGCTGTAACGGTTTCATCCAGTCCCGCCTGGAGTGTGTTTAGATCATCGATGAAGCGCTGATGGGAATGCAAGGACAGCATTGAGGGCTCGACCGGCTTGAGTCTCCCGGCTATGCCGGCAAGGGATTTTTTATATTCCTGCATGCAAGCAATAAGAGACTTTGAGTCGGTGGCGGTTTTCACCTTTTCCGAGAAACTTCTGGACGCAGATTCATATTCGCTAATAAGTGGCTCGACGGCGAGCCGGTAATCTCCGCCGGCAGCCAGAATGCCGATATTCTCAGCCCCTTGAGAATAAAGATCGAGCAGATGCGACTTTAAGGGCGCTGCTGCTTCGGGAGCCTCAAGTCCTTCGAGCTTCTCGCGGGCCGACTCTACTTCGCCCTGCTCGTTTTTCAGGCGTTCTGTGGTTATCTCAACTGCTTTTAGATCCCTGCCTCCCAGGGTATTTAAGTCATCGTTTAGATTAACAAGCGCCGTATCGCAGGAATACTGAATACGGGCCACGTTGTGGAGATAGTCTTCGACGGAGTATCCCTCCGTAAGTCCACAGCCTGGTATAGTCCGCAAAGAATATTTATCAATTAAGTTGACAAAAATAAGATTATTTATATAATAAGTGTCCTTTGTTTTTAGCCGGGTTTTGCCCTCTTATTACAAGGTAGCCATGGGCAATGCCTTCTACAGTAATAATTGGAAGCCCAAACGAGGACAAATTGTCTCTTGTACAGAGCTTGAATAAGTTCGTATCGAGAACCTGCCGGATGGCAGTCCCTGCCGGATGTTTTTTCCTCTTTCTTTACGCCTACTCACCTTATGCCTCAAGTGCTTCAGCGGGAACAGAAACCCCTTATGAGCCTGTTGCCGAGACCGCACATCAGCCAGTGGGTCCCTCAGGTGCGAAGATGTTTTTCACCACGGGGCTGACCAATCCAGGTGGATTTGTCATCGATGGCGTTAATCCTCCGGCAGCGGACATCAGGACAAAGCTTTACAACGCCGCTGTCGCTCGCAGTATCCCACCCGAGATTCTCTACGGAATTGCTTATCAGGAGAGCGGATGGAGGCAGTTCGACGGCAGTGGCAATCCATTAATCAGTTCTGATGGCGGGATTGGCATTATGCAGGTCACCTCATATGGCTCATACGACGTCAACAGACTGAAGACTGACATTGACTACAACATTTCTGCCGGCGCTGACATTTTGATCGGCAAATGGAACTCGACGCCGATCATCGGCGACAACAGCATGAACTGCTACGAGAACTGGTTTTACGCAGTCTGGGCCTACAACGGATGGGTGCGGTATAACCAGTATCCATATAAAGTCTGGGGTCTGATAGCTTCCGGACCTAACGGATGGTGGGCAGGGATTCCAGTTACCGCGGTGCCTCAGTCCTGGCTCGATAACGGCATCGGCAAACAGATTCCGACGCCGCAACCGGCACATTTTTGGTCGCCTGGGCCCCCACCCATCACCGAAGGCTCTTTCATCGTCTATCAGGGCAATGTCTATCGGATTGCAGGCGGTGCGCCTGTGTATGTAAGCAACTGGAATGTTTTCGGTGGCCCTCAACCAGTGGTAAATGTAAGCGATGCCCAATTTGCAAGCTTCCCCCAATATCCTCGTGATGGGACCTTCGTGTTAGCCGGCCCTAATGTCTACCGCATAGCCGGCGGAGCGCCCATCTATGTAGGTAACTGGAATGCTGTTGGCGGGCCCCAGCCTTTCACCACAATCGACCCCTTCTCGGTAGACAATGCCGGCCAGGGGGGAGTTCTTAGCCACCTAAACTACCGTCCAGCAGATGGGACCTTCATCCGGGGCGTCCAAACCGGAAGAGTTTATCAAGTGCGTGGGGGCGCCCCCTACTACGTTCCCAGCTGGGATCCCTTTGGCGGTGTTCAGCCCTTTACCGACCTCGACCAGTACTCGATCGATAACGCGGGTGGGCCCGGCGTCTTAAGCCACCTGGCCATGCCCCACATCGACTACCACTTCTCCTGGTACGACAACATAAACGCCTCCAACTGGATACTTATGGCCAATCCTCCGGGCTCTACAGGCAACGCTGCCTTTAACCTCTCGGTGGCGGGAAAAGCCCAGCAGCTGGGCTCGGTGGGAGCGGGTTTTGCCCAAGGCGTGGTTCCCGAGAGCAAGGTCCTCTACGCCCGCTACCCCGGCCTCATGGGAGGACCGGTAACCGTGGGGGCAACTGGCAAGGCCATAGTAAGCCAGCGCATCCTCTGGGGCTCTTCCCTGGAAGAAGTCCTGGGCACCGAGGACGCGAGGCTCTCGGATCATTACTGGTGGCCCTGGTACGACATGAGAAGCCCCGGTTACAAGAACTGGGTGCTTGTGGCAAACCCGGGCACGAGTACTCTCACCTACCACATAAAGATAGCCGGAAATGAGGTCGCCTCAGGAAGCCTTGCCCCAGGCCAGCAGGCGACTCCCACCTTCCCCGGCCAGATGGGAGGACCCCTGGAGGTCACAGCCTCAGCTAAAGTTATAGCCTCACAAAGGGTCCTCACAAACGCAGACACTGCCTTTAACGAGGTGCCGGGGATCCCCGACTCCGAGCTATCTGACCACTACCTCTGGACCTGGTATGACATGCAAAGCCCGGGAGCCAAAGACTGGGTGCTTGTGGCAAACCCAGGTACCACAAGCGTCACCTACAACATAAAGATAGCCGGAAACGAGGTAGCTCAAGGTACCCTTGACCCCGGCAAGCAGGCGACACCCGTCTTCCCCGCTTTACTGGGAGGCCCCGTCGAAGTTACTGCCTCGGCAAGAGTGATCGCTTCCCAGAGAGTCACCTGGGGGCCCTCCTTTGAGGAGGTGCCGGGTTACCCCAACGCGAGCCTTAAAACCTCCTATGCCTGGACCTGGTACGACCAGAAAAGCCCCGGCGCTTCCAACTGGGTGCTTGTAGCAAACCCCGGCTCCCAGGCGGTCACCTACGACGTCAAGATCGCGGGCAACAAAGTTGCCTCGGGCACCTTAAACCCCGGCGAGAGGACCACCCCCACCTTCCCCGGACAGATGGCAGGCCCTGTCGAGGTCACGGCCTCCGGACCTGTGATGGCATCACAACGGGTCATCTGGAGCGGGTTCTTCAATGAGGTGGTGGGGAGCTAAAGCGGCTATCACAAAAAGCGTGAATATCAACTGAAAGGCGGGAGTGGTGAGAGAAAAGGAAAGGCAGAAATATATGAAACTAGTAGGAACTGCGGTTTTTTGCATGATACTCTTCTTTTTGATCGCCGCGGGGAACATTGCATCTGCAACAACGTCTCAAAGTGCGATACCCACTGGGTCGAATGACCTGTTTACCCTGTCAAATGTCACCGTATTTGATACAGTCCTTTGTTCTGGGCAAAGTTGTCCAAAGGATGATTACCCGTATAAATATTCTAATCCAAACGATGTTGACCCTTGGGGTACCTATTTTAGGGAATGCACCTCTTTTGCTAACTGGCGTCTGCGCTCACGCAATGGATTTAATATTTCGCCTAGCGGGAATGCAAACAACTGGGCGAATTGGGCCTCTGGGCAAGGATACTCAGTAAATAAAAATCCCGCAGTAGGGTCGATTGCTCAATGGACTTCTGGTACATATGGACACGTAGCATGGGTTGAGGCTGTCAACTCTAACGGCACTGTCACGATTGAAGAATATAATTATATTTGGCCGCCTGGACATGTATATTCCGAACGTACAATTTCAGCAGGCTCAGTCGAGAATTATATTCATTTTAAGGATATAAATCCTGGGCCCCCACCCATCACCGAAGGCTCTTTCATCGTCTATCAGGGCAATGTCTATCGGATTGCAGGCGGTGCGCC
>DAIERH010000123.1 GCA_027346925.1 Geobacter sp. | reverse complement strand
GGATGTCCGCCACCAGTTTGGGCAGGACCTCGGACAACAATTCAAAGGCCGGCCGCCCGGTCTCCTGTTTGGTCACCGCCAGGTAGTCGCCCTTTTCGGTTGAGATCACCCGCAGGCTGGACACATCCACACCCTGGCCCCGGGCAAATCCCTCGGCGGCCTTGGTCGGCCTGCCGTCCGCGTCGTAGGCGGCCTTTTTGGAAGGGCCCATGGCGGTGATCTCCGCATCCGGCTGAACGGCCGGGATACCCTTCACCACCAGGGCCAGGCGGCGCGGTGTTGCCAGGGTCCTGACCTCGCCGAAGGAGAGCCGGGCGCCTGTCAGTTCTTTCGTGATCATGGCCTCCATCTCGGCCATGGCGCGGGGGATGAAGCCGGCCGGGATCTCCTCGGTGCCGATCTCCAGGAACAGTTCTTTGGTGCTCATCAGACAGCACCCCCTTTCAGGAGCGGGAAGCCCAGCCGTTCGCGCATGGCCAGGTACCTTTCGGCGCAGATGCGGGCCACGTTGCGCACGCGTCCGATGTACGAGGCGCGCTCGGTGACCGAGATGGCGCCACGGGCATCCAGCAGGTTGAAGGTGTGGGAGCACTTCATGACATAGTCGTAGGCCGGCAGGACCAGGTCCTTGTCCGCCAGGCGCAGGCATTCCTTTTCGTACATGGTGAAGAGTTGCAGCAGCATCTCCACATCGGCCTCCTCGAAGTTGTAGCGCGAGAACTCCACCTCGCTTTCATGGTGGATGTCGCCGTACTTGACCCCCTTGACCCACTCCAGGTCATAGACGTTGTCAACCCCCTGCAGGTACATGGCGATCCGTTCGCAGCCGTAGGTGATCTCGGACGATACCGGTTTGAGGTCGATGCCGCCGGCCTGCTGGAAATAGGTGAACTGGGTGATCTCCATGCCGTCGAGCCACACCTCCCATCCCAGACCCCAGGCACCCAGGGTGGGCGACTCCCAGTCGTCCTCCACGAAGCGGATGTCGTGCTTGGTGGGATCGATCCCAAAGGCCCGCAGGGAGTCCAGGTACAGGTCGAGGATGTTCATGGGCGACGGCTTCATGATCACCTGGAACTGGTAGTAGTGTTGCAGGCGGTTGGGGTTTTCGCCGTAACGGCCGTCCGTCGGGCGGCGGGAGGGCTCCACGTAGGCCACGTTCCACGGCTCGGGTCCCAGGACGCGCAGGAAGGTGGCCGGGTTGAAGGTGCCGGCCCCCTTCTCGGTGTCGTACGGTTGCTGGATGACGCATCCCTGCCTGGACCAATAGCCCTGCAGGGAGAGGATGAGATCCTGAAAAGTCACGGTTTCCTCCAATGGGGGGATAAACTGCGCGATTGGAAAAAGAATTCGTAAAATAGCAGCTTTGAGCGGTGCGGTCAAGGAGGTAGATGAGCGTGCAGCCCCCTGGTTCCTGGATCACGGCATGTCGAGAGGTGGCCGCCCCGATGCGGGGCATGGACGGGGAAATGGAGGTTATGGCGGACAGTTGGCGCAGATCGATTTGAACAGGTTGGTGCTCAGATAGCGATCGCCACGGTCGGGGATGATGACCACGATGGTGCCCGCGTCCAGTTCTTCCGCCAGCTTTACGGCACCCGCCACGGCGGCGCCGCCGGACATGCCGCAGAAGATCCCCTCCCGAACCGCAAGTTGGCGGGCTGTCTCAAAGGCGCTTGCGTCCTCCACAACCAGTTTGCGGTGCAGTGCTCCCTCGTCGTAGATGGGGGGCACGATTGCCTCCCGCATGTTCTTGAGCCCCTGGATCTTGTGTCCCAGAACCGGTTCGATACCGATGATCCGCACGTCCGGCTTGGCCGTGCGGAAGTAGCGCGCCGTCCCCATCAGGGTGCCGCTGGTCCCCATGCCGGCCACGAAATGGGTGATTGCACCTCTGGTCTGGGCCATGATCTCGGGGCCGGTCGTCTCACAGTGGGCCATGACGTTGTTGGGGTTGGCGTATTGGTTGGGCATGTAATAGGTATGGGGTTGTTGTCCGTAAATCGCGTGGGCCATCCGGATGGCGCCGTCCGTGGCCTCGCACCCCGGCGAGAGGACGATCTCGGCTCCGTACGCCTCCAGGACGCTGCGCCGCTCCATGCTGACACAGGCCGGCATGACCAGCTTGATGCGATAGCCGCGCGCCGCCGCGATCATGGCCAGGGCGATGCCGGTGTTGCCCGAAGTTGGTTCGAGAATGACTTTGTCAGGGGTCATCTCTCCGCTCTGTTCCGCCGCCAGGATCATCTGGCGTGCGGGGCGGTCCTTGACCGAGCCGCCCGGATTGTTCCCCTCCAGTTTGGCCAGGATGGTAACGCGGGGATTGGGATTGATGGTGGTGATGGCGACCAGCGGCGTGTTGCCGATGGAGTCGATCAGGCTTTGACCCTTCACAGGCGTCCTTTCGTCATACAAAGTCGGATAGGGCCAGCAAGACGAACAGGGCCACGACGATGTAGAGGATATAGCGGTTCAATTGGCCGTTCTGCATGCGGCGGATATGGGCAAAGCGCCGGTCGATGGCGCCCAGGAACGGCATGATCCCCTTGTCGAGCACCACCTCGGGGACGTGGGAGTGGAACCGCTCCGGTGGGGGGAACAGGCCGGTCTGGTGCGGTTCGTGGCGCTCGGGACGCAGGATGGGGGCGAAGATGTCGACCAGCATCGCCGCAAAGGACGAGGCGCTGTACTGCATGCGGGTGGATGGGGCCGCATATCCGCAATCCCAGGTGCCGGTCTCGCCGCTGGGGATGGCCTTGAGGCGGTTGACATAGAACACGACCAGCAGGATTACCAGCAGGAACAGGATTGCCGCGCCAAGACTCAACCCGTAGAGGTGGGCGGTGGTCTGGATGGAGGGGAGCAGGGCGTCCCGTTGCGGAAACAGGGCAGAGGCGACCGGTTCGATCAGCCGGACGATCATGATCGGCACGACCCCGATCCCAATGCATATACTGCCCAGAATGGTCATGGCGCCCGTCATGGCGCGGTGTTCATGGGGTTTCGGCAGGGGGGCGCGGGGCTCACCCAGGAAGGCGCAGCCATAGACCTTGACGAAACATGCCACCGCCAGGCCGCCGGTAAGCGCCAGGGCGGGCGCAGCCAGCGCCAGGAATGCGGCGGCCTTGCCGGATGAGATGCCGAATCCCTTGAAGATGCCGAGGTAGATCAGGAATTCGCTGACAAAGCCGTTCAGGGGCGGCAGTCCGCAGATGGCAACGGCCCCGGTCAGGAAGGCCACCGAGGTCAGGGGCAGGGCCCGGGCCAGCCCGCCCATGCGGTCGATATCGCGTGTTCCGCTGAGATGGATGACCGCACCGGCTCCCAGAAAAAGCAGGGATTTGAACAAGGCGTGGTTGAGCACGTGCAGCAGGGCACCGGCCATGCCGAGCACGAACAGGATGCGGTTGCCGGTGGCAAGCCCGGTCAGGGCCACGCCGATCCCCATGACGATGATGCCGATGTTCTCGATGCTGTGGTAGGCCAACAGGCGCTTGATATCATGCTGGCCGATGGCGAAGAGCACGCCGACCACGGCCGAGACAATGCCCAGGCAGAGGAAGAGGATGCCCCACCAGAGGGGCGGCGTGCCGAAGAAGGATATCGTGCGCAGCAGGCCGTAGATCCCCATCTTGAGGACAATGCCCGACATCAGGGCCGAGACGTGGCTGGGGGCATTGGCGTGGGCTGAGGGGAGCCAGACGTGCAGCGGCATGATGCCCGCCTTCAACCCGAAGCCGACCAGGGCCGCAAGCAGGATGGCCAGGGCGCCGAGGCCCGTGGGAGCGAGGCTTCCGGCCGCGGGAAACTGGAGGCCCGCATCCGGGGAGAGTCTGGAGAACAGCACGAACAGCAAAAGGGTCACCACGTGGCTGGCCACCAAGTAGTGGAGCCCTGCCTCACGCACCTCGGACCGGCCATGCTCCAGGCACATGGCCATGAACACCAACAGGGCCATGGCCTCCCAGAAGAAGAGCAGGGTGATGCCGTTGGCGGAGACGAGCAGCAGGATGATGGCCGCCACTGCCAGACCCAGGTAGAAGGTGAGCAGCGATTCGCCCCGGTTGTCGGGGGAAGTGACGCAGTAGCCGCAGCCATAGAGCGAGATGCAGACGGCGACGATCAGCACGGGGATCAGGAAGAAGGCCGAGAGCGGATCGAGCCGGAAGAGGAGCGTGCC
Source organism: Geobacter sp. (assembly GCA_027346925.1). Lineage (GTDB taxonomy): Bacteria > Desulfobacterota > Desulfuromonadia > Geobacterales > Pseudopelobacteraceae > JACPFJ01. The sequence goes on along the minus strand of DAIERH010000123.1, from coordinate 2,735 downwards.
TACGGGGAGTCGCCAGGCCATCTCGACGGTTTCGGGCCGGCTTTCCAGCAGGAGTATCCGTAGCGTGGCGGCCAGGCCGGCCACCGTTCCCGCGGCGATGAAGCCGCAGGCTATTCTGCGTCCCGGGAACAGCGGGATACGGGACGACAATGCCGGGATGCCGGAGAGTGCGCAGAGAAGTGCTGCCATGAGTGCAAGGTCAAGAGGGGTCATGGGTACGATAATCCGAGCGGAAATGCCGTCAAACGCCTACACATGAGCAATGTATATAGCCTCGGTATCGGCATGGTCAAGACAAATTACGGCGAACATGACGGAATAGGGATTATTTTTTGTTGACAAGGCCGAGACATTGGAGGTAACGTCATTTTTAACCCCGGATGATATTTCAGAACAGCTTTTTTGCGACCTCTCATTTCCTTCGTAATAAATTGTATCGAACCCTTGACATATCATGTACGTTGTTTTCCAGGAATATTTCCTGCCAGGGCATTTTCCTCTCTGTTGACGCTTTGAGGTCATAATCACTACACAAACTCAATTCCATTTTCATTAATCCTTTCCCGCTGGACATCCATTTTTGCAGCCGCGATCAACGCATGTCTCCCGACATGCAGGAGAACCGATGAACCTACAGGAACTTAAAGGCAAGAAAATCAACGAACTCAACACCATTGCCCGTGACCTCAACATCGAGGGGGCATCCAGCCTGCGCAAGCAGGACCTGATCTTTGCCATCCTCAACGCCCAGACCGAACAGAACGGCTCGATCTACGGCGAAGGGGTGCTGGAGACCCTGCAGGACGGGTTCGGTTTCCTGCGTGCCACGGATTACAACTATCTGCCGGGTCCGGACGACATCTACGTCTCTCCCAGCCAGATCCGGCGTTTCAACCTGCGCACCGGCGACACGGTATCCGGCCAGATCCGCCCCCCCAAGGAAGGGGAGCGCTACTTTGCCCTTCTCAAGGTTGAGGAGGTCAACCACGAGCCGCCCGAGGTGGCCCGCGACAAGATCCTCTTCGACAACCTGACCCCGCTCTACCCCAATGAAAAGCTCAAACTGGAAACCACCCCCGACAATATGCCCATGCGGGTGGTGGAGTTGGTGGCCCCAATCGGCAAGGGGCAACGCGGCCTGATCGTGGCGCCTCCCCGCACCGGCAAGACCATGCTGATCCAGAACATCGCCAACTCCATCGCCGCCAACCACCCCGAGGTCTACCTGATCGTGCTCCTGATCGACGAGCGTCCGGAGGAGGTGACCGACATGCAGCGCTCGGTCAACGGCGAGGTGGTCTCCTCCACCTTTGACGAACCGGCCACGCGACACGTCCAGGTGGCCGAGATGGTCATCGAGAAGGCCAAGCGTCTGGTGGAGCACAAGCGTGACGTGGTGATCCTGCTGGACTCCATCACCCGACTGGCGCGCGCCTACAATACCGTCATCCCTCCCTCTGGTAAGATCCTCTCCGGCGGCGTGGACTCCAACGCCCTGCACAAACCGAAACGCTTCTTCGGGGCGGCCCGCAACATAGAGGAGGGCGGCTCACTGACCATCATCGCCACGGCACTGGTGGATACGGGCAGCAAGATGGACGAGGTTATCTTCGAGGAATTCAAGGGGACCGGCAACATGGAGTTGCACCTGGACCGCAAGCTGGTGGAGAAGCGCACCTTCCCGGCCATCGACATCAACAAGTCTGGGACAAGGAAAGAAGAGCTGTTGATCTCGAAGGAGGATCTCAACCGTATCTGGATACTGCGCAAGGTGTTGCACCCCATGAACGTGGTGGACAGCATGGAATTCCTGCTGGACAAACTGTCGGAGGCGAAGACCAACCAGGACTTCCTGGACTCCATGTCGAAGTGACAAAAAAGGGTTGCAAAAAAAAGATCGAATCGCTAACATAAAAATTTGCCGCTAACCACTGCATAACTTTTCGTTTCGACGATATAAAGGAGGAAGAAATGAAAGAAGGTATCCACCCCGTGTATTCCGATGTGACCGTGAAGTGCCTGTGCGGCAACACGTTCCAGACCCGTTCCACCCGCAAGGAGATCAACACCGAAATCTGCTCCGCCTGCCATCCGTTTTTCACCGGCAAGCAGAAACTGGTTGACACCGCCGGTCGCGTGGAGCGGTTCAAGAAGCGCTACGGCCAAGTGTAGTCTGCCATCGGTTCAACGTACAAAGGGGGGGGTTTTGTCGCCAGGCAAATCCCCTTTTTTGCATCTATACCACGTCGTGACGGAATCACTATGAACATTACCATCATCGAGCATACTCCCAACCCCGAGCTGACCGTGGCCTTGGCCGCGCGGCTCTGCTATTCGCCAGCGTCCATCACCGAACTGCGGCAGAAGCTCGAATCGTCCGATATCGAGCAGTTCCTGGACAAGATCATGTCCCTGGGGCACCATTCGGTGCTTGAGCACGCCTCCTTCACCTTCGGCATCGAGGGGATTTCGCGCGTGACCACCCATCAACTGGTGCGCCACCGCATCGCTTCGTTCTCCCAGCAGTCACAGCGCTACGTGTCCCACAAGGATCAGTTCACCTCGATCATGCCGGACAGCATCGCCGAGAATGCCGATGCGCGTCAGATATTCGCCTTCATGTCCGAGACGGTGCACAAGGCCTACGCCCAGTTGGTGGAACTGGGCATCCCGCCCGAGGATGCCCGCTACATCCTGCCCAACGCCACCGAGTCCCGAATCATCATGACCATGAA
>DAIERH010000122.1 GCA_027346925.1 Geobacter sp. | reverse complement strand
ATAGTTCAGCCCGATCTTCTGATCCACCGTGGCACAGCCGGACAGGACCGTCAGGGCAAAGAGCCCTGCCAGGAAACAGTCTTTCATGGTTTGAAACGTGGTCTTCATGGAGCATACCTCGCAGGTGTGATTGGAATGCCTGATTCTCAGGCTCTATAGGCAAAAAAGGCAGATGGAAGCAATCCTGCCGAAAGGTACCGGATATGGTACGAATCGCAGGGGCAACCCCGTGTGGTTGCCCTGAACCCCAGGGGGGCGCCCTGCCGGCAATGGCGCCAAGGGCGGCCACATGGGGCCGCCCCTACACCCGGTCCGTGCGGAAGAACATGTTCAGCGTGAAACTGATCAGGCTGAACAGCAGGGCAGCCACAAAGGCGGTGCCGAAGCCGGCCACGTGGAATCCCTCCACCAGGTGGGCGGCCAGGTAGAACATCAAGCCGTTGATCACCAGGGTGAACAGCCCCAGGGTCACCACCGTCACGGGCAGGGTCAGAAGGATCACGATGGGCCGCAGGAACGTGTTCAACAGCCCGATCACCAGGGTCCCGATCAGCAGGTCGCGGAACCGATCTATCTGGATGCCCGGGATCAGCTGCATCACGAAAAACAGGGCAAAGGAGTTCAGCACCCATTTCAGGAAAAGACGTGTCATCGCATCCTCACGTAGGGGTCGGTGTCTGATGCACGGGGAAAGTGCACGTGGAGCAGGTCAGATTCCCAGGATGTCGGCCATGCGCATCAGGTCCTCGCTGAGCTTCTTCTGGCCGCCCTGGACCACCATTTCCAGCAGGGTGGTGGTCAGGGAGTTGGCCGAGAGGCCGATCATGACCCCCTTGGTGCCGGAGAGGAGCAGTTCCACCGCCTTGCGCCCGAAACGGCTCCCCAGCAGGCGGTCGAAGACCGTGGGCGCGCCGCCGCGCTGGTAGTGCCCCAGTACGGTCACCCGGGTCTCGAAGCCGGCGCAGTCCTTGATGCTGTCGGCGACCTCCTTGGCGTGTCCGGCACCCTCGGCCATGATGATCAGGGCATTGGTGCGCCCCTCATCGTAGCGCCGTTTGAGTTGGTGGCACATCTCGGACAGGTCGAACTCCACCTCGGGTACGATGGCGAATTCCGCCCCGGTGGCGATGGCGGAGGTTGAGGCCAGGTAGCCGGAGTTGCGCCCCATCACCTCCACGATGAAGGCCCGGTCGTGAGAGCTGGCGGTGTCCTTGATGCAGTCCACGGCGTAGAGGATGTTGTTGAGGGCCGTGTCCACCCCAAGGGCCATGTCGGTGTAGGGGATGTCGTTGTCGATGCTGGCCGGGATGCCGATCACCGGAAAGCCGAGCCGGTCCAGCGCCAGGGCGCCGTTCAGCGAGCCGTCGCCGCCGATCACGATCAGCCCCTCGACCTTTTCCCTGAGCAGGTTGTCCAGGGCCCGCTTACGTCCCTCCTCGGTGCGGAACTCCTGGGAACGGGCCGATTGCAGGAAGGTGCCGCCCCGTTGCAGCACCCCCGAGACCGACCGGGTGTTCAGGATGACGTAGTCGTTCTTCAGCAGGCCGGCATACCCCTTGCGATAGCCGATCATCTCCACCTCGTTGGCGATGGCGGTACGCGCCGCCGCACGGATGACGGCGTTCATGCCGGAACAGTCGCCGCCGCTGGTAAGGATTGCGAGTCGTTTCATGGTAAAGCCTCCTTCTGGTAGCTGATTTCTGGTGGATCCCGGGAATGTTCGCGGGCTATTTCGCCCGTGTTTCCACGTACACCGTCGATTCGTACAGTTGAACCCCCAGCCTGGCGGCGCTCCCCTTGTACCAGTCCACCAGGTCGCGGCCGTTGATCTGCTCCTGGCTGACCAACTCCTGCTGGAGCGTGTCCACGCGGACCAGCGCCCGGGTGCCGCCGGTAAAGCTGCGCGAGGCGACCTTGTCGCTGATGGCCGGAAAGGGGAGCCTGCGGTCGCTGGCAAACACCTTGACGGCGTCCTTGCCGAAGGGGGGCTCGACCTTGATCTCCCACGAATCGTTCATCTCGGGGATGGTGTAGATGATGCCCGGCTGCCTGGGCTGCTCCGGATCTCCCTGTCTCGGGAACAGAAGCGATACCTCGCCGTCGGGGTTTATGTCATAGATGTAGACGTAAAGCGGTTTTGAAACCTGGATGGTGAAGCTGACCGTCTCTCCCTCGCGGAATACCTGGTAGTTCCCCCCCTTGACGGTGGAGATGCGCACCGTTCCCGACCGCTCATGCTCCGTGTCTGCGATTTGGGCCAGGGTTTCCGCGGCATCGTTGTCAAGGCTGAAAGGTATCAGCCCGGACGGTATGTTTTCCTCGCCGTCGGCCAGGATGCTCCCTGTCCGGTCCTTGAGGGAAACCGACATGCTGACGGTGTCCCTGCCCCGCAGGTAGACACCGTCCAGCACGGCATCCGCCCCGGCCAGCAGGGCATCGGCGCCGGCAATGGACGTGTCCTTGGTTATGGAGCGGGTGGCGGCCTTGGCCGTGGACGGTTTGTCCTCGATGATGCGGAAATCGGGCATGTCCGACAGCGAGGCCTTCAACTTGCGGGTGGCGTATTCGGAAAACGGGCTGGAATACTTCTTGCGGGCCTCCACCACGGGGTTTACGGCAATCGACAATCTACCGGCGCGATGCCAGCCCCGGGCAACCTTCCGGGTCAGCCGCTCCAGCTTGGCGTCCAGGGTCTCCGTAAAGCAGTCCGCCGGCAGCTTGTCCTGCGCTATCCGGTAGATGCCTTTCAGGTTGCGGTAGGAATCGTTTTTTGTTCCATTGAGCTTGAGATAGACGATTACGTCGCCGGAGCTGCGATGGTAGCTGACCGTGAGCGCATAGTCGGCCTGATCGATGCTGTGTCCTTCGAAGGTGTATCCGACCCTGCTCAGGGCCCGTTCCAGTTCGTTGACCAGCATGCCAGCAAAGGGGACGTCACGCACCTCCCGGTCTTCGCGGATATCCTCCCGGTCCAGGTAAAGCCTGAGACCCATGCCGGCATGCCCTTCCTTCATCTCCCTGGCCATGGCGTCGGTCATCTCGGCCAGGGTGTCGTAGGCAGCCGGTGTCGCTGCTTCCGTGCCGGAACCAAAGCCGAACAGGGCCTGGGCAGGGGAGGGGGCGAAGAGGCTAAGCAGAGTAACGCAAACAAGCAGCACGGGCACGATCGGATTTCGCATGACAAGAGTTCCTCGGGGCTTATTTTCGATAAACGGCCAGGATTGCCGAGTCATCGCCGCTGATGAAGGGCTGCTGTTCGTTGCCGGTCAGGCGCCGGGCCATGTAGGGAACCTGGTCGTTCAGCCAGGCCTTCATCTCTCCCATGGTGATCTTGCCGTCCCTGTTGGCGTCGGCCTCTCCCTGCAGCCCCTTCAGGAAGAAGTAGGTGAACAGGGAGTGCCCTTTTTCCGGGTACCAACCGGCCACCTGATTCATGCCGGCGCTGGTGAGAAGCAGATCGGCGGCCGTTTCCGACTTCGGCTCGGCCTTCAGTCGCGCCACCAGGCCGCTCACCCCTTTCAGCAACTGCCCGTTGGCAGAACTGCCGGAGAAACAGGCGTCTATCACCACGATTTTCCTGGCCGCAGGAATCTTGGAGAGGTTTTCGTAGAAGGTGGAGAGCTTGTAGCCGCTGGTCCGGATGTACTGAGGATTGGCATCAACCGGCACGAAATAGGCCTCTCCCGTTTCCTGGTCCGGCGCGCCGTGGCCCACATAGTAGACAAAGATCCTGCTCTGCCCCGGTTTGACCCATTTGTACAGCTTGCCGCGGTAGTCGTCCGAGGTGCCGAGGAGTTCGTTCAGTTTGGTCAGGGTGGCGTTTTCCAGGTAGATGATGTTGGCCGGATCGTAGCCAAAGGTCTTGATCAGGTACTCCCGCATGGTCCGGGCGTCCTGCAGCGCAAAGTCGACGTTGGGGGTGCCGGTTGTCGCGTAGTCCCCATTGCCGATCACGACGGCGATATCGTATTTGCCGGCTGCCGTGCCGCCCGGAATGCCGTCGTCAACGTCCGAGCCGGCTTGCCGCTGGGAGGGCGGCACTGCCGACGCGGCACGTGAAGGCCGGGGTGCCGCCTGGTTCGGGCCGGATGCGAACTTGTCCAATAGATTATAGCCATCGGGGTCGTAGGTCCTGATCTTCGCCATGGCGTAATCCAGGTCCGCCCCTTTCTCGATGAGGAGCTTCACTATGGCGGTATTGCGTGAATAGGCGGCAGCGGTAAGGGGGGTGCTGCCAGAGGCACCGATACCGCTGGCCTTGGCATTCACGTCGGCCCCTCTGGCGATCAATTCCCGTACCGTCTCCAGGGAACCGCTATGTGCGGCACAGAGGAGCGGCGTTGCGCCGGAATCGCCCCCCGTGTCCCACAGCCCGCAGCCGCCCCGCTCGTTTACGTTGGCACCCTGGTCGAGCAGGTGTTTCACTGCGACCACATCTCCATCATAGGCGGCGGATATCAGGCTGCCGCCGGTGACCGCGCACCCTGAAACCAGGTACGATGAGATGAGCACGAGTAATGGCAACAATCTGGCGATCATGACATATCCTCCTGAAGTAAAAACCGTTTCTCGGCCCTGCCGTGGCGCATCACTCCCCGCAACGGCACGGCGCGCCACCCCTACCAGAACGCCAATTGTCCCGTGATGCCGGATCTCTCCGGACTGAGGGACGGCGTCTGTTCAACGTTCATCCGTTTTGCCTCATCCTCAACCTTTGGTGCCAGGTAATCATACACGTCCACCACGCTTCGTTTGCCCTCCCCGAAGGCTTTTACCAGATAATAGGTAAAGATGCCATGGTGTCTCTCCGGTGAGGAAGTGCTGATTTGGGTTCCTTGGGTGGAGGTTATGACGGCGATCCGGTTGCTTGTGGGAGCCGCCTTCGCAACCCGGACCAGGGAGCGCGCCCCGGCGGCCAGCACCCCCCGCCCTCCCGCCCCTGAGAAGCAGGCGTCAATCAGCAGCACCACCTGACGCGAGGGTACGTTTTCCAGTTTTTCATACAGGCGTTTGAGGGGATAGCCGGTGTCCGGCAGGTAGCCCGGATCTCCGTCATAGGGGACGATGTACGCCTCGCCGGTAGCCGGGTCGGGGGCTCCGTGGCCGGCATAGTACACGATCACCCGGCTTTTACCGTTCGCCCGGTTGGGAAGCCAGCTTTCGAGAGCCTTGCGGATGCCGGAAAAGGTGGCCCGCTCGTCCGACAGCAACTCGATGTTGCGGTCCTGGTAGCCCATGGCCCTGAGGTAGTCACGTACCAATGCGGCATCGTTGCGGGCGAAACCGGCGGGCGGGAGCGCCTGGTACTTCTCGATGCCGATGATGACAGCCACGGCATCGGCATCGGGAGGGGCCAACGCCGGAATCGGATTTGAGGGAGGACTTGGGGGCGGCGAGGCGTTTCGATTGCCGTCGTCTTGAACGTGATGTGTGCCGTCAGCGGCCGGCGCGCCGGGTTGCTGTTTACGGGCGAGCCGCTCCAGAAGACCCAGGCCGGCCGTCCCCTCTGGGCCGAGACTCGCCAGCTTGGCCCTGGCACCCTCGACATCGGCGCCCCGCTCGATCAGCAGCCGGGCAAGGTCGCCATGGCCGCGCTGCACGGCATACACCAGGGGCGTCAGACCGTAGCCGATGGAGGCGTTCACCGCGGCACCTCTATCCAGCAGGAGCCGCGCGAGCTCGGTGTTTCCCCGGATGCTGGCATACACGAGGGCTGTTTCGCCATGGAAGCTCTCGTTGACATCGGCACCGCTGTCGAGCAGCCGGCGAACCTCGGGGAGGTTGCCGTTCCGCGCCGCACCGAGCAGGGGGGAGCAGCCGGACATGATCAGGCAGCAGGCCAGACAGGAGAGTGCCCAGACGCTCTGCGCCATTGTCGCAATGCTTTTCTTCATGGTTGCCTCACGGTGGCTGGCTCACCGGGCCATGCCGGTCAACTGGAACGGGGACCAGTAAAACGGATGGGGATAGGTTTTCCTGATGTCTCGCTGCGCCCGGGCCAGGGCCTCTGCCTTGTCCATGTGGGAAAGATTTCCGTAAAACGCCACCATCAGATCCCGTGTCGCCAGATCGTCGACCTTCCAGAGGCTGGCCACAATGCTGCGGGCGCCGGCATAGAGCAATCCCCTGGTGAATCCCAGGAGATCGTCCCCCTTGGCCACGGTACTGAGCGCTGTTTCACAGGCGCTCAAGGTGACAAGCTCGGTGTTCAGACGCATGCGGTAGAGGTCGGAGGCGCGAAGCAGCCCGTCATTGCCCGGCTCCGTAGCAAGGAGCAGCGCCGAATTCAGCGGGTTTTGGGCATCGAACAGTCCATGCGCCGCTATGTGCAGAAGCCTGAACCGCTCTTCGTTCCTCGTGATGGCGGAAGACGTTGCCTCGTTTCCCAACAGTACGGTAGCCCCCGGTAGAAGCCGTGCAATTGCCAGGGCCTCTTCCTCGGCATGCTGCAGGGCGAGGCGACGGTCGTTACGCTCCGGATTGCCGAGAATCAGGGCCGGCATGGACCAGGGACCGCTTGCCGGTTTCAGGTACTTCGTTATTCCGGCTGCCGGAAGCATCCTCAGGGTGTGGTTATCGATAAGGTAGGAGCCGTCGGCGTCCTGCAACGCATTGAATGGAAGATAGTGCAGCACCCCGTGCGGGACGACCACGATCTTTTCGGTGAGCACACCTGCCACCGGTGCGACCAGGTGGTCGTACAATTCCCGGGACTGCCGTTGGTAGCCGGTTATGCGCGGATCGGCAAGTTGCTCCCGGAACGCCTGTACCTTGGCTGCGATGTCCGGTAGAGGAATGCGCTTGCCCCGGACGCCAGTGCGTGTTATGGCGAAAACATACCATTCGCGGTCTGAGCCGTAATATTCGAGCAACGTCTCGTCCTGGCTCAGGCTGTCTTGTATCTCTTTCACCTTCG
>DAIERH010000121.1 GCA_027346925.1 Geobacter sp. | reverse complement strand
AGAAACAAGGTTGACAACGTCAAGGTCAAGTCCTACATGGAGAGCTATCACGGTAAGAACTACCGCCTCGGCTTTCCCGAGAAGGTGGCCGGCTGTGCCGACTGTCATACCGCCCATGCCGTGCTCCCCGAGAACGACCCGAAATCCACCGTCAACCCGGCCAACCTGGTCAAGACCTGCGGACAATGCCACACCAGGGCAACCCCGCTGTTTACCAAGTACTACGCGCACGGCGAACCCAACGACCGGGAGAAATACCCGACCCTCTTCTATACCTTTGCCGGCATGACCGGCCTCCTGGTGGGCACCTTCTCCGTCTTCTGGGTACATACCCTGCTCTGGATGTTCCGGGGCTTCATCGAGAACCGCGAAAAAGAGGCGCTGTTAGCCACCGAACAAATTCATCACTCCATCCCGGAGGCGCACAAGCAGTACCGCCGCTTCAAGCCGGTCCACATATTCATGCACCTCCTGGTTATCACCAGCTTCCTCGGTCTTTCCCTCACCGGTCTGCCGCTCAAGTTCAGCGGCCAGCACTGGGCCATTGCCCTGATGGACTTCTATGGCGGAACGGCCAACGCGGGCATGATCCACCGCATCTGCGCCGGCATCACCTTCGTCTACTTCGGGATGGCGCTGGTAATGAGCATACACTTCCTCTTCATCCGCAAGGACATCAAGGGCAACTTCATCCAGCGGCTCTTCGGCCCTGATTCGCTCTGCCCCAACTTGCGTGATATCCTTGACGTGCTTGGAATGCTGAAATGGTTTTTCTTCAGCGGACCGAAGCCCACCTTCGAACGCTGGACGTACTGGGAGAAGTTCGACTTCATTGCGGTCTTCTGGGGGATGTTTGCCATCGGCGGCTCGGGCCTGATGCTCTGGTTCCCCGAATTTTTCGGTCTGTTCCTTCCCGGCTGGGCGTTCAACGTCGCCACCATTGTGCATTCCGACGAGGCGCTCCTGGCCACCGGCTTCATCTTCACCGTCCACTTCTTCAACACCCACGGCCGACCCGAGAAGTTCCCCATGGACTTCGTCATCTTCAATGGCCAGATTTCCAAGGAGGAGATGATCGAGGAACGGGGCGACCAGTGGCGGCGTTACGAGAAAGACGGCGTTACCGAGCAGTTCGCCTGTCAGAAGAATAGCGGTGTGGTGTACGACTTCCTCTTCAAAGGATTCGGATTCATCGCCCTCTTCACCGGCCTGGGACTGCTGCTGCTCATGATCCTGGCCTTCGTGGGCAGCGGATACTGATCTCCACGGATGCTCGACAACAAAAAGGGGGACGCCGATACGGCGTCCCCTTTTTTGTTGTCTATCCCTTTTGCGATTCAAACGCTCAGGACGGTATCGGCACCTCTTGTGTACCGCGTGCCGCCGGTTCGTTGCGGGTTAAACGATGGTGTATGCCTTCGATGCCCGCGCCCTGCATGCCGCAGACCTTGTCCCGCTCGACTCTATTCCTCCGGTAAGCAAAGTACTGCATGCCGAGCACCACTACCGCCACAGCGATCATGGTAGATATCCCTATTGCTAAGATCATTCACCACCCCCTGTATGTGTTGGCTGACTGTTAGAGCTTGCCCCAACCGTCATGGCGAAGCTAATCCAAGTTAGCTGATTTCCGCGTCCGGAGCATTCTTTTTGCCGACAAGCCCGTAGAGGATGGCGCCCAGGGGCGGCAGAACCACAATGGCCAGCGCCCAGAGGGTGCGCTCGCTACCCTTCAGGCGCCGTGCCGCCAGATCCGACAACGCCCATCCCACGGCGGCCAGGGCAAAAATGGCAAGAAAAGGGAGTATCGGTTTCACGAGGGCATAGGTGATCAGTTCCATGTTCATCTCCTTTCCGTCAGGGCTGGGGAGGCTTTCGCCCCACTGCCGCGCGCAGAGCCGCCGTTCCGGCGAGCGCTATCCACTGGTACAAGGGAACCACCCAGAAGATCACCCAGTTGCGGGGATCCGCATGTACGAAAAAACCGTCGAACAGTATGAGTATGCCGAAAGCGGCGGTGCCCGCTGATCCGAAGAAAAGCACGATCAACTGGCGCAGGGTATGCTTCATTTTGAGAAGTATGGAACTGAGCCCCACATAGGGGGCCAACAGCCATAAGGCCGCGGGGAGAAATGATCTGATCCACCACTTTACTCCCAGAAGCCAGCCCTTGTCGGCGTACACCACCACTTCCAGGCTGAAGGCGGCCGCCCCGCTGAGCAGGTACAGGGCGACCCCCTTTATCAATTTTTCCAGTTTTTCGCTGCTCTGCTCGTCGGGGGTGGTAATAATGACGTCCGTCCTCTGCTGCCGGGATTTGAGGTTTCAATGCGCCAGCACTATAGTTGAAACAGAATGTTTGCTCAAGTACAAGTATCATGGCGCGCCCCGCTCCCCGCCCTATTCCCTGGCTTTACAGAGTTCGCCCGGGACGAAGCCCGCTGGCTTCCTCAATTCGGTGGTACGCCGGACCAGGTAGTTGTAAGCGATTGGACCTGCCAGCGGGAGCACGATTACCGCCAGCGTCCAGAACACCCGCCGGGAAACGGAAACGTTGCGCAGCGAAAGGTCCACCAGCGCCCACGCAATGGTGATGAACAGGAAGATCAAGCTGAAGGGTATGATGGAGAGCATCAGGCCGAATTTGAAAGTTTCCAACGTCATGGCAATCCTCCCGGAGTCTGTTTAGACTCCTGTTTTGTTGAAATGTCCCTTAAAGGGGTGTTTCATATGTTATGGATTGAGGGCAATACGGCCTTTTGTGCTGTCGCTGCCCTGAGGTAGTCCGACGCCCTTGACCCCAGTGTGACAGGCGGCGCACCGCGTGTTGGAGGCAAATGCCATGGTGCCGTTGTGGCACGTGCCGCAGTATTTGCCCTCTACCAGCGATTTCATGGTGAAATCCGGGTTCTCCTGCGCTTTCAATGCCTGCTTCTCGAAGGTGCGGGCGTGGTAGAGGTCACAGGAAAGCCCCTTGTCCTCCACGTGTACCTTGTGGGAGAAAAGGACCGACTTTACCGGCTTGGTGTAGACCACGTCACCGCCGCGATTTTCCGCCGCCATCACCGGCACGGCAATGGAGAGGGCGATTGCGATGATTGCATACTGTTTCTTCATGACGTCTCCTCGAATTCTTTTAAAGGTCGCTCTTTATTTGAAGGCCACCGGCGAGGTGTCCTTGGTGTAGAAGACATTGGGCTTGGTCCCCGCCTCGGGACGCAGCACCCACACCGGCCGCTCCAATTGGTGGACCGCTTTGAAGAGGTCGCTCCCCTTGTCCGAAAGGTCGCCGAACACGCGGCAGGTGGCCGGGCAGGCCGCGGCGCAGGCCGTCAGTTTCTCCCCCTTGGAGAGGCGTGTGTCGAAGCAGAAGTTGCATTTGTCCACTGCATGCTTCTCCTCGTTGAAGTAGCTGGCGTTGTAGGGACAGGCTTCCTGGCAGGTCAGGCAGCCGATGCATTTGTTGATGTTCATCATGACGATACCGTTGGTTGGATCCTTGTAGGTCGCCTTGGTGGGACAGACGCGGGTGCATTGGGGGATGTTGCAATGATTGCAGAGTACCGGGGTGAACTCCCGCTTTACTATCCCTACCGCATCGGGCATCTCCTTCGACAGGACGCGGGTACGGTACGCCTCCTTAGGGACGTGGTTGGTCTCGCCGCAGGCAGCCACGCACCGCTCGCAGTCCACGCAGCGATTCTGGAATATAATCATGCCGTAGTGGGGTTTGTAGGGATACTGGGCGGTAAAATCATCCGACGAGGCGAATACCTTGTCCATGACCGACATGGCGGAGAAGATGGTCCCCCCGGCAAAGAGACCGGTGATCGCCAGCCCCATCTTGAGAAACTGACGGCGCTCCTCCATGGGTACGTTTTCCATGCCTTCGTTTTTCATTTTATCCAGATCGTGCTTGATGTGTTTCATGATTGTGTGGTCCTTTGCGTCAAGTTGAATAAAATTAATCCGTTCGCGAGATCAGTGGTGTTGCTCCTCTACCTTATGGCCGGCAAAGAGCTTCTCTCCCAAGAGGAACAGGAAGCCGGTGATACCGAACCCTCCCAGGGCGATGATCGACTCATAGAGCGAGGGGGTGTAGGTAAGGAGGTGCTTGTACTCGTTTACCCCCAGTTCGTGATAGACCGGAACGATCTGCCCCACCACCACCAGGTCGTAGCGCATCACGAAGATGCCGATGATCATGGCCAGGGAACCTATGAACATCATCTTCAGGTTTTTCCCCTTGGAGCCGAGAAACATTGCCAGAGGGAAGAGCATGCCGAGACCCAACTCGCCGACCCAGAAGTTAAGGGCGAAAGGTCCGTTCAGGAGCGCCATCACCGCCTCGTACTTGCCGGCCGGATGGCCGGCGATGCCGGAAAGCATCTTCCAGGCGGTAAAGAAGAGAATCACGCTGATCAGAAGCACGCCGACCTTGGAGGTGACCCGCAGTGAATTCTTCATGGGTGCGGACATCTCCTCGTTGTTCACCTTGTAGCCCAGGATATGGAAGAGTATGATCACAGAGCAGCCGGTCATCATGGCCGAGGCGATGAAGTAGATCGGCATGTAGGGGCCATGCCAGAACTCGCGCCCCATCAGGAGGCCGAACACGGCCCCCAGGTTGCTGTGGGCGGCGATTCCGGCAACCGAGCCGCTGAATCCGCAGAACACGGCAGGCTTGTGCTTGTCCAGCAGCAGGAAGACATATTCGGCGAACATGAATGCCAGGTAGATGCCGTAAAGAGTCCCCATCCACCAGATGTTGGAGGTCAGGTTGGGGGAGATGACGTTATAGATGGCCATGCGCCAGGGGATCTTAATTTCGAAGGCTATCACGAAGAAGCCCGACAGGATCGTGGCGATGGAGAGGAACACCGAACGCTTGGCGATCGGCATGAAGTCCTGGTTACCAAAGACGTGCCCGATGGATGAGATCAGGCAGAGTCCCGTTGAGGTCACCACGAAGAAGACATAGGTGCAGATCAATATCCCCCACGGTATCTCGCGTGTAACGTTGTAAAACTTTTCATGCCCCGCCACCATGGCGTGAATACCGGCCGCTGCGGCCGCAAGGACCAGGAGGCCGCACAAAAGAAGCAGGGCATAGTATCCCATGCTTCCCGACTTCAGCCGCGTGGTAACCAAGCTTTCCAGGTGGTTAAGGGTAAGTTCCGCTGTTTCTGCTCCGTTTGCCATTGATCGATCCTCCGGTGTAATGTTCAAGCTGTGTTATACCGCTTCTGCATCTCTGTTCCGTTTATCCCGCGGCAGAGAAATCCAACTCCACCGCCATGCCGTACTGCCCCGTGCACCAGGGATTGACTGGTTCGCCGTAGGCTTCCATATTGTTGAACTCTCCCGCGGCCCAGCGCTCCACGAGTTCGGTTGCCTCCCCCTCCTGCTTCCAGAGCACCCAGATGTTTTCGGCATTGAGCGCCACCTGGTACGGTGACCCGCTGTCGCTGCACATGACTCCTGAAATCCCCAGTTCGCGCATCCAGACAGACAGGTTCGGCTCATTCTTGGGGTCCCACACCTGAAGCTCGATGTTCGTCACCTTTCTGCTCGCGGTGTCGACTGATGCGATGAAGAAGACCCGCGAGAGCCCGAGGGGGGGAAGGGTAAGTGTGCCGTAGTAGGGGACGGCAATGGATATTGTTTTATTTGACCGTTGTGCACTCATGCCCATCCTTATTCCAAGGGCCGTGCCGGATTGCAAAAAAGGTCAAATTATTTTTAAAAGTTACGGCATTACAGCCTGTTACACTGGCGTTGCAACAGTGGGACAAGGGTGTTGCAAGTACCCCCTGGCGTTGCATCTGCAACGCTCCGAGGAAGCCATTTACGCAAATATATGGTATTTTGAATATGTCTTAGTTTGAATAAATGACAAAGTCCGGTGGGTTATGCGATTGTTGCAGGGAGGTGTTGCAGAAAGTGTTGCGGTGGACAGAGGGTGTTGCACCATGCAACACCCTCGCTGTTTCAGACGGCAATACCGTTCTTTTTCATCCAACGCCAGAGAGTGGTGCGGTCAACCCCCAATTCCCGGGCCATCTGGGTGCGATTTCCATTATGGTGGGCGAGAAGGTCCGCCAGCGTCTCGCGGCTCATCTGGGGGGGCTGTGCCGCGTTGTCCGGCTTCTCAGCTTCCTGTCCGGGATTATGGAGAAAGACGGCGGGAGGGAGTTGGTCGATACCGATCTCGCCGTTGCGGCAGAGGATCACAGTTTGCTCCACGATGTTGAGTAGCTCGCGCACGTTGCCGGGATACTGGTAACGCAGGAGCACTTTGAGCGCCTCCGATGAAAAGCCGCGGATCTTCTTGGCGTAGCGTCCGTTGAAACGGTCCAGTGCCATGTCGATCAGGAGCGGGATGTCTTCGGGACGCTCCCGGAGGGGGGGAATCTTGAGTTGCACCACGTTGATGCGGAAGTACAGGTCGCGGCGGAAGCTTCCCTCGGCTACCATTTCCTCCAGGTCCCGATGTGTGGCGGCTACGAAGCGGACGTCGGCCTTGAGGGGGCTTTTTGCTCCCAGAGGCTGGTACTCCTTGTTTTCCAGTACCCGCAGGAGCTTCACCTGGAGCGGCAGCGGCAGATCGCCGATCTCATCCAAAAAGAGCGTTCCTCCCCGGGCCATCTCCAGGCGGCCGGGCCGGTTTTCCACGGACCCTGTGTAGGCGCCCTTACGGGCGCCGAAGATCTCCGCCTCCAGCAGCGGCTCGGGGAGGGCCCCGCAATTCACCACCACCAGTGGTCCCTCGCGGCGCGGCGAGAGGTCGTGGACGGCACGGGTGAACAACTCTTTGCCGGTGCCGCTGTCGCCGTTCAAAAGCACGGTAGCCTCGGTGGCGGCGACATCGGGAAGCACGTCGAAGAGGCGTCGCATTACCGGGTTGCGGCTGACGAGATCGCGAAAGGAATACTTCTCCTTGATCTCCCGCTTGAGCACATT
>DAIERH010000120.1 GCA_027346925.1 Geobacter sp. | reverse complement strand
GGGACCGGCGTCGGCGGGTTCCTCGAAGTGCTGTTCAGCACCCGCAGCCTCAGCGATCTCGTGAACCGCGTCGACCTGCTCTCGTCGATCGCCCAGCAGGACAACCGCATCCTGACGCAGATCAAGGCGCTCAAGGCCCAGGTGACCGAGGACATCCGCCGGCGTGAGGCCGCTCGTGCCGCATTGCAGAACCGCTCCACCGCCATCAGGCAGGAGAAACCATCCATCCACGGGCCGCGCCGTACGGCCAAGGGAGCGTGACGGGTGCCGTCGTTCATTCGCATTCAGGATGTGGCCGATATCCTGATCATGACCTTTCTGGTGTACCAGCTGTATTCATGGTTCAGCAGGACCCGCGCCATGCAGGTGCTGCTGGGGCTGGGGGTGGTGACGCTGATCTACTTCGTCACCCGTTTCCTCGGCCTGTACATGACCAGTTGGATACTGCAGGAATTGGGCACGGTCCTGATCGTGCTGATCATCGTGGTATTCCAGGCCGAGATCAGGCAGGCACTGTACCGATTTAGTCTGCTGCGTCACCTGTTCGAAGACAATAAGGCCCAGCAGCATACCCGATTCCAGGAGATTGCCGAGACGCTTTTCGATCTGGCATCGAAGCGGCTGGGCGCGATCATCGTCATCCAGCGCAGCGAGTCCCTGAACGATCTGATGCTGCACGGCGTGCGGCTTGACTGCGAAATATCCCCGCAGATACTCGAGGCTATCTTCATCAATGGCGCCCCGCTCCACGACGGCGCCGTGCTGGTGCAGGACGGCAGGATTGCCCAGGCGTCATGTCATCTGCCCCTGTCCGTAAACTCCGATCTTCCCCAGTTTTTGGGGACGCGTCATCGCGCGGCCTTGGGGCTTTCAGAACGGAGCGATGCCGTTGTTGTGGTGGTCTCGGAGGAGAGGGGTGAGGTATCGCTGGCCGTTGCCGGGGAGTTGCGTCGTGTCGCCTCGCCGGCGGAACTGGTTGCCGATCTGGAGGGTCTGGTCAGTCCAGTGGCCGAGACGCCCCGTATGGGCCTGCGGCAACGCCTGTTCTCGAATCTGGTGCCGAAAACGGCAATTCTGCTCATGGTAACGGCATTCTGGGTGTTGATTACCTCCCGCCAGGGGCAGATCACCTCCGTTACCGCCCCGGTCAGGTTGCAAAGTCTTCCCGATGGATTGGTCCTGGTGCGGAGTGTCCCCGAGGAGGTGGATGTGCAGGTGAAATCCTTCTCCAGCCTGACCCCGCCGCCGGCAAAACTTGACCTGGTAGCGGACGTTGACCTGTCGGGAATCCATGAGGGGCAGACATCGGTCCGGATCAGAAATGCCGATTTCAATCTTCCCTCTGGCATGGTGATTGCGGGTGTCAATCCGCCATCGATAAAGGTGGTGACCGAGAAGAAGGTCCGCAAGAAGGTGCCCGTCAGGGTGCCCTTGAAGGGGGTGTTGGAACGTGATCTGGCGGGCTACGAGGTCGTTGCGGAACCGGCCAGGGTCGAGGTGGAGGGACCGTCCAGCCAGGTGGCGAGGATCGAATCTGTCAGCACGGAGGAGATCGACGCCAGCCGGTTGAGCAAGGGAAAGGAATACCGAAAAAACCTCCTGGCACCGGTAAAACGGGTCACTATCCTGAGGGACGAGCCGGTGACGATCCGGCTGGTGCCTCGTAAATTTACCAGGTAATTAAGCTGGTTACCATGCTGGTGGCTGATCCGGGGGACGGGGTGGTATACATTAAGGGTTGACTTTGGTCTGTTTCTGTTATAAAACAGCCACGCATCAAACTAGAACAAAGAAGGGGGAACAATGAAACATAGTCATCGTATTATTGCGATATGTCTCATGCTGCTGGCTTCTCCTCAGTTGGTTCTGGCCTCCAAAATCCATATCGTGCGCAAAAGCGAATCGCTTCACTCCATTGCGCGCAAATATCACGTTTCCCTCGATGAACTCAAATCCGTAAACAGTTTGACCGGAACCCACGTGGACCGGGGCGTACGCCTGATCATCCCTTCCCATGTCGATGCCCAGACCAGGAAGGCAAAGATGGCCGCCAAGGCGCTTACCTACAAGGTCGCGAAGGGGGATACCCTCCCCAGGATCGCCAGGAAGACCGGCGTCAAAATGTCCGAGCTGCGGCGTCTCAACGGCCTGAAAGGCAACCGGATAAAGCCGGGGCAGGTGCTCGCACTGAACGAGACGCTCCCCGCGGCTGACGAGCCGGTGCGCACGACGGCCGCCGCAACCAGACTTGAGCTGGTCAATCGCGACCTGTTGAACGAACAGGAATTTTCCGATTCTCTGGCGGAATTGAGCGACATCGATGCCGACCGGCCGGTGGATCTGGCAAAAAATCTTGAAGACAGCAGCGGCCCCGGCGTCAGCAAACTGAAAAAAACGGCATACAGTTTCCTGGGCGCCCGGTACCGTTTCGGCGGAAACAGCCGCAAGGCACTGGATTGTTCCAGTTTTGTCCAGCAGGTCTTCCGCGAGCAGAAGATCAGCCTGCCCCGTACCGCCCGCGAACAGTTCTACGTCGGGTCCGAAGTGATGCGTGGCGACCTGAAGAGGGGTGACTTGGTCTTTTTCCAGACCTATGCCCCCTATGCCTCCCATGTGGGAATCTACCTCGGCAACCGCAAGATGATCCATGCCTCCTCCGTGAATCACCAGGTTATTATCTCCTCCATGGACACCCCCTACTATCTCTCCCGCTACCTGGGGGCGCGGCGGATCGGCAAGAACGTGCCCGACGCCATCAACTTCAACGAACTTTTGCAGGGGGTTGAAGAGGAACGGGAGAGCGATGTCACGAACAACGATACGCTCGGGCTGTCGCTGAATGTGAACGACTGAGTTGTAACGCCGACAAGTACGAATGAACAAATCCGGGTCTTGCACGACCCGGATTTTTTTTGCCATGAAAATCCTGCTTGCCTACATATCCGGGGCGCCCGACCGGGACGATCCCTACATCAGTCTCCTGCCCTCGGGTCTGTGCTATCTGCATGCCTGTCTGAGAGAGGCTGGTTTCGATGTCGTTCTGGCCAACTTCTCCTCCTGGTCCAACGAGGCCATCCGCCGGCAGATCACTGCCATGCAGCCTGACATGGTGGGCATATCCCAGTGGACTCACAACCGCCATGCCTCGCTGGATCTGGCCCGGCTCGTGCGCCGCACAGTGACCGGCTGCACCGTGGTCATGGGCGGCGGACACGCCAGCTTCTGTCCACAGGATATCCTTTGCCCGGCTTCACCCGTGGATGTCGTTGTCATGGGCGAGGGGGAGGGAACGCTCCGGGAACTTGCCGTCTGTTGCTCCGAAGGGCGGGATTGGCGGGATATCAAGGGGATCGCATTCCGGCATGCCGGCAGGGTCAGGATCAACCCGCCCCGTCCATTACTGAAAGAGCTCGACCTGCTTCCCGTACCCGCCCGCTACCTGGACGATGCCATCGGTATCGACCGTGACCTGCAGCCCGAATTCATCCTCACCGCCAGGGGGTGCCCCTTTGTCTGCCACTTCTGCAGCTCGCCCGGATTCTGGAACCGTCAGGTACGATTTCGTTCGCCCGGGCAGATGGTTGACGAAATCCTGTACATTCGCGACCACTTTGGGTTGATCTATTTTTCGCTGCGGGACGACACCTTTACCGCCGACCGTGACCGCGCCATCACGTTCTGTCGCCTGCTGATCGACCGCGGGGCCAACATCCTCTGGAACTGCCAATCCCGTGTCAGCGCCCTCGACGAGGAGCTGCTGACTTGGATGAAGCGAGCCGGATGCGAATGTGTCCAACTCGGGGTCGAATCCGGTTCGCCGCGCATCCTTGCCATGCTGGGGAAGATGATTGCGCCGGCACAGGTGGAGGAGGTCGCCGATCTGATCAGAAAGGTCGGGATCAACCTCTCCGTGTACCTGATTTCAGATGTCCCCGGCGAAACGGAGGACGACATTGACCAGACCATTAAACTGCTGCGCCGCATCCGGCCGGATGACGGGTATGTCTCGCCTCTTGCCTATTACCCGGGTACGAAGCTGTTCGAAGATGCGGTTGGAGCGGGCCGGATAAAACGGGAAATATTCGACGAGAACCGGGATGCCGCGGTATATGCGGCCGGGAGGCCGGGCAGAAATTCGGGCCGGCTGCTGAAGGCCATCGCCGGGCATGCACCCAGGGACGTGCGGCGCTTCCAACGGCAGAAAGATCTGCTGGGCTATTGTTATACAACGAACGTGCTGGCAGGTGAATGGTATCGGCAGAGCGGCGATGAGGCGGCGGCCGAAGGCGAGTTTCGCGAGATCACCGAGCAGCAGCCGGATAACCCCTGGGGATGGTATCTGCTGGGAGAATTGTATGATGCGGCTGGCAAGACCACGCGGGCAACGGCATGTTACCGCCGGGTACTTGCCCTTGTGCCGAATCACGGGCCATCACGCTCGGCCCTGGCATCGCGTCCCGCTGCAAAAAAAAGCGGGGCCTGATGGCCCCGCCTGGTGGTTCTGTCGCCGGAAAGCAGTATCTTGTCTTACTTGATGACCCTGATGCCGGGGATGAACAGGATCTTGTCGAAGGTCCTGTTGAGGGTCTTGCTCTTGAAGTTGGTCATGGGCATGGCATCCGCAGGATACTCGATGGCATCGCCCACGGCGACCTTGGTCTGGGGCAGAGCCATCCACACTTTCTGTCCTTTCTCGTCTGCCGCTTCCACGTAGGTGTACCCGCCGGAATCCATGGTCTGGGTTACCTTGGCTTTTTGGCCCGCGCCGGCGGGAAGTTCCTGGGCCTTCATGCCGGCATGGGGGTTAGCGCCCTCGGCGGGCGTCTGACTCGGAGCAGCGGCGCTCGGTGTCTCGGTTTTAGGTTTTTCCTGGCACCCGGCAAGTGCGAGTGCGGCGATGGCTAGAAGTGTGAGAATGATTTTTTTCACCTGCAACCTCCTGATTTTTTTTACAACAATCTTTTTTATCATATTTCCGGTCGAGATTCCAAGGAAAAAGATCGGCCTGACGGTAAACTGAATGTCTGTCCGTGGTACAGTTGTGTCTACGATGCCGAACGCACGGTTGTTGCAAGAATAAACGGATAAAGGGGGGAGCAATGTTCGAATCGGCCGAGCTTGGCCACGCGATCGACAAGGAAACCTGGAAGAAAGAGGTGCCGGTCCTGCGCGAGGCGCTGTTGGACTCCCAACTGGACCTTCTGCAATCGAGGAAGTTTCCGGTCATCATACTGATTGCCGGGGTGGATTGCGCCGGCAAGGGTGAAACGGTCAACATCCTCAACGAGTGGATGGACCCGCGCCACATCGAAACCCATGCCCTGCGGGAGTTGACCGACGAGGAACAGGAGCGGCCACCCATGTGGCGCTACTGGCGCGTGCTCCCCCCCAAGGGGAAGATCGGCATCTTCATCGGCACCTGGTACTCTGCCCCCTTGGTGGAAAACGTCTACGGCGAGATCAAGAACGCCGAACTGGACCAGCGCCTGGAGCGGATCATCCGCTTCGAGAAGATGCTCTGCGACGAAGGGGCGCTGGTACTCAAGTTCTGGCTGCATCTCTCCCAGGCTGAACAGAAGAAGCGCCTCAAGCTGCTGGAGAAGGACCCCAAGACCCGGTGGCGGGTCACGGACAGCGACTGGAAGAACTTCAAACTCTACGACCGCTTCCGCCAGGTGTCGGAGCGGATGCTGCGCGCCACCAGCACGGCCGAGGCGCCCTGGATCATCGTCGAGGGGACCGATCCCCGGTACCGCTACCTGACCATCGGCAAGGCCATCCAGCAATCGCTGCGTCAACGGCTGGCCGCCCCCGAGGCCGCCCCGCCCCAGGAACCGTTCCCACCGGTCACCACGGCCATCGACGGCCTGCGCATCCTGCAGACCCTGGACCTCACCCGCAAACTCAAGAAGAGCGACTACGAGGACCAGTTGGAGAAGTGGCAGGGAAAGCTGAACCTGCTGTCCCGGCATCCCGACTTCAGGAAAATCTCGGTGGTGGCGCTTTTCGAGGGGAACGACGCTGCCGGAAAGGGGGGCAGCATCCGCCGTATCACCCAGGCCCTGGACTCCCGCCATTACCGGATAATTCCGATTGCCGCACCCACGGACGAGGAACGGGTCCAACCCTACCTGTGGCGTTTCTGGCGCCACCTCCCCCGCAAAGGGAAGTTCGCCATCTTCGACCGCTCCTGGTACGGCCGCGTGCTGGTGGAGCGGGTGGAGGGGTATTGCCCCCATGCCGACTGGATGCGGGCCTACGGTGAGATCAACGACTTCGAGGAGCAGATGGTCCGCCACCAGACCGTGATCGTCAAGTACTGGCTCTCCATCAGTCAGGATGAGCAGCTCAGGCGTTTCAAGGAGCGGGAGAAGATCGGCTTCAAGCGGTTCAAGATCACCGACGAGGACTGGCGCAACCGAGACAAGTGGGAAGAGTACGAGCTGGCGGTGTGCGACATGATCGACCGCACCAGCACCGAGATCGCCCCCTGGACCCTCGTGGAGGCCAATGACAAGTGCTACGCCCGCATCAAGGTGCTCAAGACCCTCTGCGAACGGATCGAGGGGGCGCTGGGGAAGAACGGGCACTGAACATGGGATTGAATATTGGTACGGGAAAAGCCAGGGGAACCTGGCTTTTCTGTCTGGTGCGTCACAAGATTCAATGCAATTCTATGTTGATACATTGTATATACTGTGGTAGTCTTGGACAGAAACGAAAAACAGCGCCGAATGCGGCGGGAAAGATGGGCAGACAAATGCTGGCGAGAGCGCAGAAATGGGGCAACAGTCTGGCAGTGAGACTTCCGAAAACCGTAGCCGAGGAGTGCGGTATCGAAGCCGGCTCTCCGGTGGAGATCGTGAGGGAAGATAATCTTATCATTATCAAACCGGTACGGAAGAAGGGGGTATCGCTCGACAGCCTGCTTGCAGGGGTCACGAAAGACAATATCTACTCCGAGGTTCCTACCGGTA
>DAIERH010000011.1 GCA_027346925.1 Geobacter sp. | reverse complement strand
TCCCAGGGCGTTGCCGATCAGTGCCGTTGCGCCGGTTGATACACCCGCCCCGATGGAGAGGATGATGAAGAACACCGGAAAGGAAAGGGACATGGCCGCAAGGGCGGTCGTGGAGAGCCGGCCGCCATACCAGGTGTCCACCACGTTGAACATGGTGTTGAAGAAAAAGCCGGTCCCCGCAGGGATGGCCAGACGTCGGATCAGCGTCGGTATGGGGGTAGTGGTCAGATCGGAGGTCATGTCCTACTGCGCAATGGCATTCAACTCAACCCGGCTGCGGGGGATAGATTCCTTTTCCGGTGCCTTGAACACATTGTCGTTTTTCTGGAATACCCGCTCGGCCGGCACGTTCCCCTTTTTGACCAGGTAGTTCATGACCGTCACTACCCGCTCGTGGGCCAGGGTCTGCAGTTCCGGCTCTCCGATCACGGTGTTGGCGATGATCAGCTTGCGCATCTCGTCGGGTGGCAGATCCTTGACCAGGCCCAGGATATTGCGCGGTTTGGGGAACTTCTCTTTCTTGTAGACCGCGGCCAGGTAGCGCGGGTATTCCTCCGGCAGCACCTGGACGGTTTCGATATTTTCGCCCTCCTTCAGCGCCCTGGCCTTGGCCAGTGCCAGAAATTTTTCGTTTCTCAGCTTGCGGTTCAACAGTTCCACGCGGTACCCCTCGGCATCCCTTTCCCTATCCACATACCCTTTCAACTCCACCTTGAGGGCAGGGCGGTCCAGCAACGCCTTGGAAAGGTCCTTCAGCTTCTGTTGCTCCTGGGGCGACAGCGCGCTCATGCCATAGCCGAACTGGACGGCGCTGAAATCATGGCCGCCGCCGAACATGGACGAAAGCAGCGAGAAGGGGGAGGTCACCGCTTTGACCAACAGGTTCCGCACGACCTGGAAGACCAGCCTCCAGATGCTGAACTTGGGGTCGTCGGTGCGACCGCTGACCGGCACATCCAGGTGGATTTCCCCCTTGCGGTCCTTGAGCAGGGCCAATCCCAGCTTGACCGGCAGCTTGGTGGCCTTGTCGCTTTCCACCCTGTTCCCGAAGGTGAACTGGTCGATGAATATGTTGTTGGACGCATTGAGTTGTTTCTTGTCGATGTGGTACGTGAGATCCAGGAACAGCTTGCCCTTTTCCACCGTGTATCCCAGGTAGGTGCCGGAATAGGGGGTGACCGGCGACAGCTCGATGTCGCGGAAAGAGACCTTCAGGTCCACGAACAGGTCATCCCGCAGCGGGTTGATCCGGCCGGTGATCTGGAGCGGCGAGTGGTTCTCCAGGTTACCCCGCAGATCCACGTCGGCGAATTTCGTCTCCTCGGACGACAGTCCGCTGACCCTGCCGCCCAGATTGTAGAACGTGGTACTGAAATGCTGCGGCAGATGGTTGTC
Organism: Geobacter sp.; assembly: GCA_027346925.1. GTDB lineage: Bacteria > Desulfobacterota > Desulfuromonadia > Geobacterales > Pseudopelobacteraceae > JACPFJ01. The sequence goes on along the minus strand of DAIERH010000011.1, from coordinate 21,128 downwards.
GGTGAAGGAGAGGGTGCCGTCCTGGATGGTCACGGCGCCGATCTGGATCGGTCTTTTCGCAGGGGTCGTCTGCTGCGGGGCAATGGCGGGCGGTACTCCGGCCGGCGCGGCGGCGATACCCGAAGGCGCTGACGATGAGGCGGATGGGCCGGTGTCCTGTTTGGGTTTCTCCACCAGGTTTTGCAGGTTGAGTGTGCCGTCCTTGCGGACGACGATGCGGGAGTAGACGCCATTGAGGGCGATTTGGCGCAGGGCCAGGCTGAACGGCTCCAGGGTGCCCTGGATGTCGTCCAGTTGCAGGCTCTCCCACTTGAGCAGGTCTTCCTCGTCAACGGTATCGATTGCGCTGAAAGCGCGGATGCCGGCGCTCCCCGCGAAGCTGCCGACCGGCTTGCCGTCCTTGAGGGCGATGTCCACGTTCATGCTGGTGTCTGCAAAACCGGCCATGATGAAGACATTGATGTTGCTGGGAAAATAAGCCTCGAAATCGCGCAGCGGCAGGCGGCCGACGCTGATACTTCCCTGATAGCGGAACGGGTTGGGGGTGATCCGGCCTTTGGCCTTGAGGGGGGTGGCCTTGTTGAAGGTGGAGGAAAAACGCATTGCCGCGGGGGAAAACCGGGGACCGTTCAGGTTTGCCAGGACCAGGGAGGTGTTGGTCAGGCTGAAGCGGGGTCTGTCGCTGACCGCCTTGTCGGTGAAGGTGGCGTTGAATCTGTCTGCCCGGAACCTCTTGAGGCTGAACGAGACCCCTTTTGCCGATTGCGCTCCGGCCTGCGTGGCAGCGTCTTTTCGCTTGCCCCGCTGCTGCGCCACCGGTGCGTTCGGCTGCGGTAAAGCCGTGTGGCTCTGGAGTGTCTTTTGTTTTTTCAGCAGCGACAGGAGCGAGATGCTGTTGTCCGCTTCGCGTGACAGGGAGATGCTCCCCTTGGCAAGCTTGATCTCGGCAATCTCCAGGCGGTTCGTTTTCTGGTTGAACGCCCCGCCGTTAATCTCGAACCGCGACAGGTCGAAGCCCTCCTTGTCGCCGTAGCGTGCCGACAGTCCGCTGGCCCGGAAGCTCCCCTGCTCAACCAGCAAGCCGTTTTCCCTGCTGTAGGTTATTTCCGCGGCGCTATCGATGGTAGCCTTGACCGGTGAGGTCAGGAATTGGGACAGGTAGGGCCAGGCGCGTTGGAGCTTGAGGCCGCTCAATTCGGTGGAAGCTGTGGCCGTCAGCGGCGTCAGGGAAAAGCTGCCGTCGGCGCTGAAGGTGGCTTCATTGTCCAGAAACAGCGACAGTTCATATTCGGCAGAGGTGCCGGGAACGGTGGAGAAGTTTGTCACTGAGGCGTCGATTTGGGTGACATCACCCTTGAAGCCTCTCTTGGGAAGGGCGTCGTTGAAATGGACCGTGCCGTTGTTGAATGCAAACGAGCCGACCCTCACCAGCGGCTGGGGTTTCTTTTTATCGTTCTCAGGCGCCGTTTGTGGCGTTGCGGCGGTTTTCTTCACTCCGCTGGCCGGCGGTGGCATCAGCCGGCTGAACATCCACTCTCCCCCGGCGTTGCGCGTGACGAACAACTCCATCCCCTCAACCATGATGCCGTCAAACAGGAAGCGCTGCGAGAACACCTCCAGATCCGAGGCCTTCACCTGGAGCGAGGGGAGTTTGAACAGCGGTTGACCGTTGTTCAGGTTGACGGCGATCCCGTCCAATCGGATCAGGCCTTTGACGGCAAGTTCCGGCTTTTTACTGGCGGAGATACGGTAGGCCACTTCGGTGTCCATGGTCAGCCTGCCCGATGTCAGGTCTACCGGCATTTTAACCGGCGCATAGGCCATGTACTGGGGCAGGCTGAGGTGTTGGAGGTTGATGCGCACCGAGGTTTCCATGGATTTGCTGAGCGGTTTGAGCTTGCCGCTGAAGGTGAAGGGGGCACCGTCGACCACGGCCGCAATCCGGGGATCGGTGTATTTTTCCACCAGATAGGGGATGTTGCTGATAAAGGGAATCCCTACCTCCAGATTGCGTACGGTGTGCCGTCTGCCTCCGGCAACGCCCTGGTCGTCGAAATCCACTGAACCGTTTCTGATCGTTATATTGTTGATTGAGAAAAGGAGTTCTCCTGGCGAGGCCTTCTTCGGTTTTGCCTGTTGGCGCTCGATGATGTCGTTAAAACTGTAACGGTTGGCTGTCAGACGTGCGACGGTGATGGCAGGGGTGTCCAGGGACACCTGTGAGAGGATGAGGGCCCGCTTGAAGATTGAGGCCAGTCCGAGAGATGCGCGCAATTGGGCAATGGATATGAAGGGGCCACCCTCCTTGGCGTCAATGGCAAAACCATTGACGGTGACCGTCAGGGTGAGGGGGTTGATGGCAATTTTTTCAATACGAACCCTTCTGCCGGTTTCGTCTTGTATGGCCGTTATTGCCTGGTTTCTGACGATGATCGGAAGAATGACGCTGGTAAACAGCAGCAGTGCGGCTACGATACTGCCGGCGATAACCAGGGTAAGTCTTGTGCGTGGTGACATGGGAACCCCCGAGTAAAAAACACCTATGAATACATTTTCATACTAAAGAAGAATCAGTGGAGCGGAAAGCATTTTTCGTATGATCCGATCACTTTTGCCGTTGATGGCTGTCTGGCTGCTGCGCCGGATACCGTTTTTGTTGAAAAATTGTGAAAAAGCGGCTAAAAGGGAACACCATTTTAAAATTATGCATGGAACATACCCCTTATTCAAGTCCGGGAGGAAAGAAGATGAGCCTTGTAAAATTGTACGACACGACCCTGCGGGACGGCACCCAGGCGGAAGACATCTCGTTCCTGGTGGAGGACAAGATTCGTATCGCCCACAAGCTGGACGAACTTGGGGTGCATTATATCGAGGGGGGCTGGCCGGGGAGCAACCCCAAGGATGTGGCCTTTTTCAAGGACATCAAAAAGGAAAAACTCTCCCAGGCCAAGATCGCGGCCTTCGGTTCCACCCGCCGGGCCAATATAACGCCCGACAAGGACAACAACATCAAGACGCTGGTGGCGGCCGAGCCGGACGCCATCACCATCTTCGGCAAGACCTGGGATTTCCATGTGCGCGAGGCCCTGCGCATTTCGCTGGATGAGAACCTGGAACTGATCTTCGACTCGCTGGAATACCTGAAGAAACATGCGCCCGAGATATTTTACGACGCAGAGCACTTTTTCGACGGCTACAAGACCAATCCCGACTATGCCATCAAGACCCTCAAGGCCGCCGAGCAGGCAAAGGCGGACTGCATCATCCTGTGCGACACCAACGGCGGTACCCTCCCGTTCGAACTGGCCGCGATCATCCAGGAGGTGAAAAAACATATCTCCACTCCGCTGGGCATCCATACCCATAACGACTCGGAATGCGCCGTGGCCAATTCGCTGCATGCGGTCAACCTGGGCATCGTGCAGGTCCAGGGCACCATCAACGGGTTTGGTGAGCGTTGCGGCAACGCCAATCTCTGTTCGATCATCCCGGCCCTCAAGGTGAAGATGAAGAAGCAGTGCGTCTCGGATGAGCAGATGCGGCACCTGCGGGATCTTTCCCGTTTCGTCTATGAACTGGCCAACATCTCCCCCAACAAGCACCAGGCCTATGTGGGCAATTCTGCCTTTGCCCACAAAGGGGGGGTGCACGTCAGCGCCATCCAGCGCCATCCCGAAACCTACGAACACATGCGGCCCGAACTGGTGGGCAACTCCACCCGCGTGCTGGTTTCGGACCTTTCCGGCCGCGCCAATATCCTGGCCAAGGCCGAGGAGTTCAAGATCAACCTGGACAGTAAGGACCCGGTCACCCTGGAGATTCTCGATAACATCAAGGAGATGGAGAACCGGGGGTATCAGTTCGAAGGGGCCGAAGCTTCCTTTGAGTTGTTGATGAAGAAGGCGCTGGGAACCCATAAGAATTACTTCCATATCATTGGATTCAGGGTCATCGACGAACGACGGGGGGATGGCGAAAAGCCGATGGCCGAGGCCACCATCAAGGTCAGAGTCGGTGGCAAGGTGGAGCATACGGCCGCCGAGGGGAATGGCCCGGTCAATGCGCTGGACAATGCCATCCGTAAGGCCCTGGAGAAGTTCTATCCCATGCTGAAAGAGGTCAAGCTGCTGGATTACAAGGTGCGCGTGCTGCCCGCCGGCCAGGGGACCGCGTCCGCGATCCGCGTGCTGATCGAGTCGGGCGACAAGCACAGCCGCTGGGGCACGGTGGGGGTCTCCGACAACGTCATAGACGCCTCCTATCAGGCCCTGATCGACAGCATCGATTACAAGCTGCACAAGTCGGAAGAGTAGACCGATCGAGAATTCGGGGCCATGGTCGTCGATAAGCCACAAGCCTCTGACACCGAATGCTGTCGCGAGTTTCGGCGCCGCCTCGTATTGGTCGTGGTGGCGGTTTGCATAACTGTCCCGTTGATAATGAAAAGCCGCCCGAGGAGGATGGAATTCCCTTTGGCGGCTTTTTCGGTCTTGTCGTCCCCAACAGGATATGTGCGTATCAATGGGGATGTCCGTCATCCGGGTATCTACCTGGTTGCCGCCAACGCTATGACGGGTAGCGTCATTTTGTTGGCGGAGCCCGTCAGGGCGCCGCAACGGTATGTTCCGGCCGGCAGCGAGGCCTTGCCGCTCGGCAGCGGAGCCGACTTGCTGGTGATGATCGACCCTGACGGCACGACAAGGATAGCCGCCGGGTCATTGCCGACGGCACAGCGTCTGCTCGTGGGCATCCCGTTGGATATAAACGTCATGAACGAGGCTGATTTCGACAGGGTTCCCGGAATCGGTCCGGTGTTGGCCAGGAGGATTGTGGAGTACCGTCAAATTAATGGCGGTTTGATGGCTGTACAGGACCTCCTTTCTGTCGAAGGTATTGGTCAAAAGAAATATTTGAGCCTGTGTAACTATTTTAAATGATTTAAAAATAACGTGTTTTCTTGTTTTGCTCCAGTGTGGCCATACTATCAGCCTTGTTTTGGCATGCTTGCTGTAATGACTTCCGGTACTGACGATATTACTGCATCTCACTACCTGGAGGGTTTATATGCAATGTCCACGCTGCAAGGGGCGCATGTTCGCCGAAAAATTTTATGACTTTGTTCGTTCGTTTGAAGCCTGGAAATGCACGTGCTGTGGCGAGTTGCTGGACTCGACCATCCTGGTGAACCGGGCACGCAGTAACAACACCCACCTCGGCTGACGACTTAGCTGGGAATACAAGGCCAAAAAGGGAAACCCGCATGCGGGTTTCCCTTTTTGTTTGACACGGCTGTGGCGAAAGGATATTGAACACTGCTCGATGTTTGTTTGCTATCACCACTGACCGACAGAGGGAGAAGGTATGGGGAGAAACGACGGAAGGGGCCGGTGCGCGTTGCGCCCGGTGACCATTACGAGGAATTTCATCAGGCACCCTGAGGGTTCGGTGCTTGTAGAGTTCGGCGATACACGGGTGATCTGTACCGCCTCGGTGGAAGAGACGGTGCCGCCGTTTCTGAAAGGGAAGGGGACCGGTTGGGTCACGGCCGAATATTCCATGTTGCCCAGGGCGACTCATACCCGCACGCCCCGTGAGGCGGCCAAGGGAAAGCAGAGCGGCAGGACGCTGGAGATCCAGCGTCTGATCGGCCGCTCGCTCAGGGCTGTCACCGACATGGCGGCGCTCGGCGAACGCACCATCTATATCGATTGCGATGTAATCCAGGCCGATGGCGGCACCAGGACGGCGTCCATTACCGGGGCCTACGTGGCCTTGGCCGATGCCTTGGCTTCGTTGCGGGACAGGGGGTTGCTCGCGGCCATTCCGCTGAAAGAGGCCGTGGCGGCCGTGAGTGTGGGTATCGTGACGGGGGAGCCCCTCCTTGATCTCAATTACCAGGAGGATTCGGCCGCCGAGGTGGACATGAACTTCGTGATGACCTCCAGCGACCGTTTCGTCGAGGTACAGGGCACCGCCGAGGCGGAGCCGTTCACCATTGCCCAGATGGATGACATGCGCTCCCTGGCCATGGAGGGCATCCGTCAGCTGTTCAAGGTCCAGGAAGAGGCGTTGCGATGTTAAAGGAGTTGGTAGTGGCCACGCGTAATCGCGGCAAGCTGGCGGAGATCCGGGCCGAACTGGCCGGGGTCGTCGAAACGGTGTTGTGTGCCGCCGATTTTCCCGGTTTTGCCGATACAATCGAGGACGGTGCCACCTTCGGTGAGAACGCCCTTAAGAAGGCGCGCGAGGCGATGCAATTCACCGGTTTGGCAGCCCTGGCCGACGACTCCGGCCTGACGGTGGATGCCCTGAATGGGGCACCGGGCGTCTATTCCGCCCGTTTTGCCGGGGAAGGGGCCGGTGATGGCGCCAACAACCGCAAGCTGCTCGCGGAGATGATGGATGTCCCGCCGGAACGGCGTCTGGCCGCCTTTGTCTGTGCCATGGCTTTTGTGTCGCCTGATGGTACGGAGCAACTCTTCAGCGGCAGGATAGGTGGGCGTGTGCTCTCGGAAGAGCGAGGCAGCGGGGGGTTCGGTTATGACCCGCTCTTCCTGGTGGAGGGCTTCGAGCGGACCATGGCTGAATTGTCGCTGGAGGAGAAGAACGGGATCAGTCACCGGGGCCAGGCCCTGCATCAGTTTCGCGAATATTTGGCACAAAGCCGATAGAATTGAAAGCAATGGTTTAAAAACACAGTGAAGACGCAACGGCAAAGAAGAGAAAAACATAAACGTGGAGAGCCTTCAGCCAACAATGTTTCTGCTGCCGGCACTCCCAAGGAACGTCAACTATCCAAGCTCTCCCGTGCATCCGTGCTTGAGGTTGCCATCTCGGGGCTTGATGATGAGGGATATGGCATCTCTTGCAGCGAGACTCATGCCCTCAGGATAGCAGGGGCGTTACCGGGCGATACGGTCCGCGTCGGCATCGATCACGTGGCACAGCATATGGCGTTCGGTCACGTGAAAAAGATTCTGGTCCCCTCTCCCATGAGGAGCAGGCGTCCGCCGTGCACTGACGGCGCTATCTGTCTCGGCTGTCCCTTGATCGCCATGAAGTACCATGATCAGGTGGAGTGGAAGCGTCAGTATATTCTTAACCAGCTGCGCCAATATCGGGAATTGGGGGATATTACGGTCCATCCTCTTCTTTCGCCATTGCGCCTGATCCACTACCGTACAACCGTCAGGCTCGCTATTGCCGGCAAGCATTCCGATCCGTTCATCGGTATCTTCCGCCGCTCCTCACATGATGTGTTCGATTTGAATGACTGCCCGATCCATCACCCCCTGGTCAACCGGGTAGTGGAAGTGGTTCGGCGGGGGATTACGAAAAACAAGGTTGCGATCTACAATCCCCGCAGCCGGATGGGACTTTTGCGCTACCTGGTGGTCAGGGTTTCCGAGGCGGAGCAGAAGGCCATGGTGGTGTTCGTAACCGCCGAACGATCATACAACGAGATTCACCACCTGGCTAAGTTTGTGCGTGAACAGTTGCCCGAGGTAGAGGTGATCGCCCAAAACGTCAACAGTTCCGAGGGGAATGTGATCATGGGGCCCACGGACCATTTTCTGACCACAAAACATCACCTGACCGAGCGGATCGGCGACGTGGCCCTGATGATATCGCCCCGTTCGTTCTTCCAGGTGAATCCGGACGGCGCCCGCCTGATCTACGGCAAGGTGCGGGAATGGGCGGCGCTTTCCGGAAGCGAGACCGTACTGGACCTGTACTGCGGCATCGGGGGGATTGCCCTGTATCTCGCATCCGGTGCCGGCAAGGTGATCGGTGTGGAGGTGGTGGAGGCCGCGGTCGCGGATGCCCGCAGGAATGCGAGCCAGAATGGCGCTAAAAACTGTCGTTTTGAGGCCGGCGATGCCGCGGAACTGCTGGAAGAGTTGGAGGAGGAGGGGGAGCGTGTTGACGTGGCCGTGCTCAATCCCCCCCGCAAGGGATGCGATGAGGAGGTTCTGCGGCGGTTGGCGGCCCTCGCGCCGCGCAGCCTGATCTATGTCTCCTGTTCTCCCCAGAGTCTGGCCCGAGATCTCAATATCTTGAAAATGTTGGGGTATTGCTGCAAAGAGATTCAGCCGGTGGACATGTTTCCCCAGACGATGCATGTGGAGAATATTGCGCGGCTTGAAAAATCCGCTACAATCGGATAAAACCGCTTGACAACACGGAATGTTTATTGATATTACTCTTCCGCTTTGGTGCAGGCGCGTAGCTCAGGGGGAGAGCGCTACCTTGACACGGTAGAGGTCGGCGGTTCGAGACCGCCCGCGCCTACCATTAAAGCGATGGTGTCGGGGCATCGATAGGTTCGATGCCTTTTCTGTTTGCGTTTTTTCAAAGGATACCCCATGTCCAACATTGCCATTACACTTCCCGACGGTTCGGTGCGTGAGATCTCCGCAGGGGCCACGGTTGCGGACCTGGCCGCCTCCATCGGCTCCGGTCTTGCCAAGGCCGCCATTGCCGGCAGAGTCAATGGTGATCTGGTTGATGTGACGGCGGGGCTTTCCGACGGCGCCCGCGTGGAAATCATCACCGAGAAAAGCCCCGAGGCGCTGGAGATCATCCGCCATTCCACCTCCCATCTCATGGCCCAGGCGGTTAAGGAACTGTTCCCCAAGGCCAAGGTGACCATTGGTCCTGCCATTGAAACCGGCTTCTACTACGATTTTGATGTTGATTCGCCCTTTACCCCCGAAGACCTGGAGCGCATCGAGACCAGGATGGCCGAACTGGCCGCCGCCGACCAGAAGATCGAGCGCCGTGTGCTTTCCAGCGCCGATGCCGTCAGGATGTTTTCCGATATGGGTGAGAGCTACAAGGTCGAGTTGATCAACGACCTTGGCGTTGACAGCGTGTCGGTCTACAGCCAGGGCGGGTTCGCCGATCTCTGCCGTGGCCCCCATCTTCCTTCCACGTCACGCATCAAGGCATTCAAACTGCTCTCCATTGCCGGCGCCTACTGGCGCGGCGATGAGAAGAACCGCATGCTGCAACGTATCTACGGCACCGCCTTTGCCGACAAGAAGGAGCTGGAAGCCTACCTGAACCGTCTTGAGGAGGCCAAGCGCCGCGATCACCGCAAGTTGGGCAGGGAATTGGACCTGTTCTCCTTTTCGGACGAGGTGGGCGCCGGTTTCGCCATCTGGCACCCCAAGGGGGCCATGCTGCGCACTATTTTGGAAGATTTCGAGCGCCGCGAACATCTCAAGCGGGGCTACGACATCGTGGTCGGCCCGCAAATCCTCAAGACCGAGCTGTGGCAACGCTCCGGCCATTACGAGAACTACCGCGAGAACATGTATTTCACCGAGGTGGACGAGCAGGGCTTCGGCATCAAACCGATGAACTGTCTCTCCCACATGATGATTTACAAGTCGCATCTGCGCAGCTATCGCGACCTTCCATTGCGTTTCTTCGAACTGGGGACGGTGCATCGCCATGAACGGGCCGGCGTGCTGCACGGCCTGTTGCGGGTGCGCTGCTTCACACAGGACGATGCCCACATTCTCTGCACGCCAGAACAGCTGGACGCTGAAATCAAGGGCGTGCTCAAATTCGTGGCCGATGTGATGTCCATCTTTGGCTTCGACTACGAGATGGAACTGTCAACTCGGCCCGAGAAGTCAATCGGCGACGATGCGGCCTGGGAACTGGCCACCAATGCCCTGTTGTCGGCCCTTAAGGACACTGGGCGTCCCTTTGAGATCAATGAGGGGGACGGCGCCTTCTACGGCCCGAAGATAGACATCAAGTTGCGTGATTGTCTTGACAGGCGGTGGCAGTGTGCTACTATCCAGTGCGATTTCACCCTGCCCGAGCGCTTTGATCTGTATTATGTCGCAGCGGACGGGGAGAAAAAACGCCCCGTCATGGTCCATCGGGTCATCCTTGGCTCCATCGAACGCTTCATCGGTGTGTTGATCGAACATTTTGCCGGTAACTTTCCGCTCTGGCTCTCGCCCGTTCAGGCCATCGTCGTGACGGTGACCGACAATCATAACGGATTTGGCCAGGATGTCCTGGCCCAGCTCAGGGAGGCCGGCATACGGGTCCAGGGCGACTTCCGTAACGAGAAGCTGAGCTTCAAGATTCGCGAGGCCCAGCTCCAGAAGATCCCCTACATGCTCGTCATCGGCGACAAAGAGGTGGAGCAGGGTACGGTGACGCCGCGCTACCGCGACGGCAAGAACCTTGCCCCCATGAAGCCGGCCGAGTTCGTGGAATTTGTCGAACGGGAACGCAAGAGTTTCAAATAGCATTTAAAATAGCAGCATGATCGAGGAGACGGCCTTGTAACCGTCCCATCCAGGAGGTGCAGTCATAGCAAAACCGACCGTGAACATCAACACCGCCATTCGCGCCATGGAAGTCCGTGTAATCGGCGCCGATGGAGAGGCGCTTGGCGTGATTCCAACCTCTAAAGCCCTTGAACTTGCCGAACAGCAGCAGCTTGACCTTGTGGAAGTCTCGCCGAGCGCGGTTCCGCCGGTCTGCCGGATCATGGATTATGGCAAGTTCAAGTACCAACAGAGCAAGAAGCAGCAGGAAGCCAAGAAGAAACAGGTGCATGTGGAGGTCAAGGAGATCAAGCTTCGCCCCAAGACCGATGAACACGACCTGATGTTCAAGGTCAAGCATGTCAGGCGTTTCCTTGAAGAGGGGAACAAAGCCAAGGTAACGTTGGTATTCCGTGGGAGAGAGATCACCCACATGGATATCGGCCGGGCCGTCATCGAGCGCTTTGCCGCCGAATTGGCGGATATTGCCGTGGTCGAGTCCCAGCCCAGGGTGGACGGACGCAACATGTTCATGATTGTCGCACCCAAAGTGAAAAAATAACCGCTACAGCGAATCCATAGAGACTATTTTTAACGAAGGAGAAGAAACCATGCCGAAAATCAAGACCAACCGCGGCGCAGCCAAGCGCTTCAAGAAATCCGGCACCGGCCGCATCAAGCGCAGCAACGCCTTTACCAGCCATATCCTGACCCCCAAGACCCGCAAGCGCAAGCGCAACCTGCGCCACGGCTCCATGGTGGCCGACGTTGACCAGAAAAACATTGCCAGACTGATCCCGTACAAATAACGGGCCAATGCCAAGAACCACGAGGACTGTCTCCCCTTGCGGATCGGGCGAAATTCATGACGAAGGAGTAGAATCATGCCACGTGCAAAAAGAGGTTTTAAAGCGAGACGCAGGCGCAACAAGGTACTGAAACTTGCCAAGGGATACCGCGGCGCGCGCAGCAAATTGTTCCGTAGCGCTACCGAAGCGGTTGATCGGGCTCTCAATTACGCCTTCCGCGACCGCCGCGTCAAAAAGCGCGATTTTCGCAGTCTGTGGATCACCCGCATCAACGCGGCTTCGCGTCTGAACGGGCTATCCTACAGCAAGTTCATTTTCGGCCTCAAGAAGGCCAACATCCAGATCGACCGCAAGGTGCTGGCGGACATCGCCGTCTCCGATCCCAAGGGATTCACGGAGATCGCCGGTTTGGCCAAGGCCGGTATCTGAACCGTTAGTTCGGCACGTAGTTCCACACGGGGAATGGGATGAAACACTCCCATTCCTTTTTTTTAAGGAAGACATCATGCGGGAACAGCTTGAACGATTGAAACAGGAGGCCCTGCGTGCCATCGGCGAGGCATCGGGCGAGGATGCGCTCCAGGAGGTGCGAGTCAGGTTTCTCGGCCGCAAAGGGGAACTGACGGCACTGATGAAGGGGCTGGGGGCGCTGGTGCCCGAAGAACGGCCGGCAGTGGGACAACTGGTCAATTCCGTCCGGGACGAGATCGAAACCGGTCTCGAGGTAGCCCAGCAGGCGGCACGCGAACGGGCCACAATCGAGCGGCTCCAATCGGAGCGGATAGACGTCACACTTCCAGGGCGTCGTTTGGCCATCGGTACCAAGCACCCGATCACCCAGGTGGTGGAGGAGGTCTGCGACATCTTTGCCGGCCTTGGCTTCAGCGTTGCCGAGGGGCCGGAGATCGAGCACGACTGGTACAATTTCGAGGCCCTCAACTTTCCGCCCGAACATCCCGCCCGTGACATGCAGGATACCTTTTTCGTGGAGGACAACCTGCTGCTGCGCACCCACACCTCGCCGGTGCAGGTCCGCACCATGCTCAAGCAGAAGCCGCCGGTGCGCATTATCGCCCCGGGCACGGTCTATCGCTGCGATTCCGATGCCACCCACTCCCCCATGTTTCACCAGATAGAAGGCCTGATGGTGGATAAGGGAGTTACTTTTGGCGACCTGAAGGGGATACTGACCGTTTTTACCAACCAACTCTTCGGCCAGAAGACCGGCGTGCGTCTACGCCCCAGCTTTTTCCCCTTTACCGAGCCGTCGGCCGAGGTTGACATAGCCTGCGTCATCTGCGGCGGCAAGGGGTGCCGGGTCTGCAAGAACAGTGGCTGGCTGGAGATTCTAGGGGCAGGCATGGTGGACCCCGAGGTCTACCGCCATGTGAACTATGATGCCGAGGAAATCTCCGGTTTCGCCTTTGGCATGGGTATCGAACGGATCGCCATGCTGAAGTACGGCATCAGCGACATGCGCCTGCTCTTCGAAAATGATGTGCGTTTCCTGCGGCAATTCTAAAAACCAAGAGGGATCTCGCCCCGGAGACCGCAGAGTAAATTTAAAGGGAAAACGTAATTACTTTGTTGTCTTAAAAATTTTCCTTTTATGACCTTGGTTTTCTCTGTGTCCTCTGTTGCAAACAGATTGTGAATTTAACCGTAAGCATGGTGTCCTGATATGAAAGTTACCTACAACTGGCTCAAGGAATTCGTTGATTTCGATCTCACCCCTGAACAGCTGGCCGACCTGCTGACCATGCTCGGTCTCGAAGTGGAGGCAATGGAGAAGCTGGGCGCCGGCATGGATGACGTGGTCGTGGCAATCGTCGAGGAAAAGCGCCAGCACCCCAATGCGGACAAGCTCTCTCTCTGCCGGGTGAACGACGGCTCCGGGGTGTTGGACGTCGTGTGTGGTGCCCAGAATTTCCAGGCCGGCGATACGGTGGCACTGGCCCGGATCGGCGCCGTGCTGCCGGGCGATTTCCGAATCAAGCGCTCCAAGATCCGCGGCGAGGAATCCTGCGGCATGCTCTGTTCCGAGAAGGAATTGGGGCTGGCCGAAGAGAGTGCGGGCATCATGATTCTGCCTGGCGGGTTGAAACTCGGCCAGCCTGTTTTCGAGGCCCTGGGGCTCAAGGACACCCTGTTTGAGATCGGCTTGACCCCCAACCGCGCCGACTGCCTGAGTGCGGCGGGTATTGCCCGTGAGATCGCCGCCAAGCTGGATACAAGGATCACCTATCCACCCGCCGTTATCGTCGAGGTCAGCGAGGCTGCCAGCGACATGATTTCGGTAACCATCGAGGATAGTGATCTCTGTCCTCGCTACGCGGCCCGGTACATCTCGGGCTGTCGCATTGCCCCGTCACCGGAATGGCTCGTCAAGCGCCTCAATGCCCTGGGTATCCGCTCCATCAGCAACGTGGTGGACGTCACCAACTTGGTGATGATGGAATTGGGACATCCGTTGCACGCCTTTGACTGCGACCGGTTGGCGGGCAGGCGGATTGTCGTGCGCCGGGCCGCCGAGGATGAGCCGTTCACCACCTTGGACAGCCAAAAGCGTACCCTCACTGCCGATGACTTGGTGATCTGCGACGCAGAGCGGCCGGTAGCCCTGGCTGGCATCATGGGGGGCGAAAACTCCGAGATCGCCGATACAACCACCAATATCCTGCTGGAGAGCGCCTGGTTCAGGCCGGCCGCGATCCGCAAGACCAGCAAGCGGCTCGGCCTGCACACCGAATCCTCCCACCGTTTCGAGCGGGGCGCCGACATCGGCGGCGTCATCCGCGCCCTTGACCGGGCGGCGGCGCTCATCGCTGAACTGGCGGGGGGGAGCGTGGCCCAGGGGATCGTGGACGCCTATCCCGGCGCCTGTGAACCGATGCCCATCAGCCTGCGGCCGGAACGGGCCAACCAGTTGATAGGAATCGACCTTTCCAGGACGGAGATAGGCCGAATCCTCTCCCGGCTGGAATGCACCGTGCTGGAGCAGCCCGACGGGGCGCTGCGGGTAACCCCTCCCTCGTACCGCGTTGACATCGAGCGGGAGGTGGACCTGATCGAGGAGGTTGCGCGCCTGAACGGCTTCGACAAGATCCCCACCACCATGCCGAAGGCACGTGTCGTATCCGATCGCCCCTCGGCGCATCAGCGCATGCAACGGGTCGTCAGGGACATACTCGTGGCCCACGGCATGAACGAGATCATCAACTTCAGTTTTACCGCTCCCGATGCCGCCGACAAGCTGCTGCTGGCGACCGGCGATCCCCGCCGCACCGCCATCCGGCTCGCCAATCCGCTGATAGAAGAGCAGTCGGTCATGCGCACCAGCCTCCTGCCCGGACTGCTGGAAACAATGGCCCGCAACGTCAATTTCCGCTCACTCGACCTGAAGCTGTTCGAGATGAGACGGATCTATCTGCCGACAGGGCCGGGGGAGATGCCCCATGAGCCCATCTGCATTGCCGGTGCTTTTACCGGTTCCCGCGAGAGGGAAGGGTGGAGCCACGCCCGTGGCGCGGTAGACTTCTATGATGCCAAGGGAGTTATGGAAAACCTCATTGAACTCCTGAATATCGGTGGAGTGAAATGGGTGGCAGATAGCCCGGAAGCGTACTACCATCCCGGCAAATCGTGCAGCATCGTGGCTGGCAGGGAGCGGATCGGTTCGGTGGGCGAGATCCATCCCACCGTGCAGGAGAGCTTCGGGCTGGAACGGCCTGTCTATTGTTTCGAACTGGACTTCGAGAAGATTGTATCGCTCGTCCGGCAGAAACGCACGGTGACCGCGCCGTCCCGCTTTCCGGACAGCACCAGGGACATCGCCATGTTGGCGCCCGATGATCTGCCGGCGGAAAAGATCATCGAGTGTGTGCGCAATGTCAAGGCGCAGGAGATCGAGCAGGTGGAAATCTTCGACCTCTACCGCGGTGCCGGCATTCCCGAGGGTTTCAGGAGCATCGCCGTCCGTGTCCGCTACCGCTCGTACGAACGGACGCTTACCGATGAGGAGATCGGCGTGCTTCACGGCAAGGTCGTTGAAAACCTGGTTACCAAGGTAAAAGTGTCCATACGATAAAAACCTGTTGCGTAACCGGTTCCCCTGTGGTATATAAATCACCCTTTAATTGTTAAGAAATTGACGCAAATTGAGGTTGTTATGACCAAAGCCGACATCGTTGAACGCATCCATCAGAAGATTGGTTTCTCAAAAAAAGAGTCCGCCGAGATGGTCGAGACGATCTTCAGTCTCATCAAGAATACTCTGGAGACTGGTGAGAAGATAAAAATCGCCGGATTCGGCAACTTTGTCGTCAAGCAGAAGGCCGATCGCAGGGGGCGCAACCCCCAGACTGGCGAGACTATTACCATTGCCGCCCGACGTATCCTGACGTTCAAGCCGAGTCAGGTTCTTAAAAACGCCATCAACGCAGAGACAAAATAGGCTGTACCGCTGTTTTGTCCTATGACCATGGGCACCCACTTCCCCGACAAGTTGTACTACAAAATCGGCGAGGCTGCTCAGATAGCCGATGTCAGGACATCGGTGCTCCGCTTTTGGGAGACGGAGTTTGAATTCCTGAGACCCCTGAAGAGCCCCACGGGGCAGCGGTTGTACACGAAGCAGGATGTGGAGTTGATACTGGAGATAAAACATCTCCTTTATGTTGAAAAATTCACACTGGAAGGCGTCAGAAAACGATTCTCCCCGCGGGGCAAATTGCTCGTTGAACCCGCTCTACAGGAATGTTCCGTAACGGACCATCTTGGCCTATTACGGGAAATCAGGGGTGAATTGCAGGCATTACGAGGTCAACTGTAGTTTTGTAACGGTGCGTAGCGCAGCCTGGTAGCGCACTAGACTGGGGGTCTAGTGGTCGCTGGTTCGAATCCAGTCGCACCGACCATAATAACAAGGGGTTACGGTTTGTTCCGTAACCCCTTGTTGCGTTTTTGTCCCTCTGTCACCAATTTTTTCATGTTATATGATGCATATTCATGGGAAAATGATATAAATGCGGGTGGAAAGGACTTCGCATGTTGCTTTCAATACATCCCGAGCATCCCCAGCCCCGCCATATCGACCGTGTCGTCCAGTGCCTGCGGGATGGGGGGGTCATCGCGTACCCCACCGATACCACCTACGGGATCGGCTGCTCCATTTTCAATAAAAAGGGGATCGAGCGGATTTATAAGCTAAAGCAGCGGGAACATAAAAAACCGTTCTCGTTCATCTGCCCCAGCCTGTCCGAGGTATCCCGGTATGCCAACATCAGCAATACCGCGTTCAAGATCCTCAAACGCTATCTGCCCGGCCCCTATACCTTTGTGCTGGAGGCGACCCGCGAGGTGCCGGATCTGCTGCTGACCCGTCAGAAGACCGTGGGTATTCGCATCCCCGATAACCGGATATGTCTTGAGATCGTACGGATGCTGGGTAATCCCGTGATTACCACGAGTGCCAATCTTGCCGGCGAGGAGCCGGTGGGTGATCCTGACTTGATCGATATAAATTTCGGCACTCAACTCGAACTCATCGTGGATGGTGGTATGCTTACCACCGACGTCAGTTCAGTGGTGAGTCTGATCGGAGATCTTCCCGAGATATTGCGGGTTGGAGCGGGAGACGTGTCATGGTGTTCCTGATGTTTGGCCGGGGAGGGTACGCCGATGCGTAAGCGCACCATTCGCAGCGGCATGCGCCTAGTTCTGGCAGCCTTGCTGCTGATTATCCTGACCAGCTTTTACCACGGCGGGGTGGCCGATCTGCTGGCCCTTTCCATGGGAGCCGAACAGCGCTTCTACAACCTGGGGATTTTCTGGGCTGCGGCACTCGGCGGTTATGGCGCCATTCTGACTGTCTTTGGTTTTATTCTTCCTCCACGCCAGCACGATGCCGCTATTCGCCTCTTGCCCCTTTTTTTGCTGATAGTTGGGGTGATGCTGCTCTTTTTTTATCTTTTTGTAGCGTCGTTCAACGGCCCGGGCAGGGAAGAACGTTTGCGCCCGGGGGAAACCATTACCATCTGAGGCGTGATTGTTCACAGAATCGGTATAAATACCCCAAATTAACTTGACTTGATTAGGGGAGAAATGTAATTTTGCTGTCACCAACTTTACACCGTACCAGGAGGAAGTCATGGAACCAAAACAGCCATCGATAGAAACGCTTCTGCTCCATGCAGGGCATACCCCTGATCCATCGAGCCTTTCCCGTGCCGTGCCCATCTACCAGACAACCTCCTATGTGTTCAAGAGTTCGGAACATGCCGCCAATCTGTTCGGACTCAAGGAGTTCGGCAACATCTACACCCGTCTCATGAATCCGACCACCGATGTGCTGGAGCAACGTCTGGCCGCGCTGGACGGGGGGGTGGGGGCCTTGGCCGTTGCCTCGGGTCAGGCCGCCATTACCTATGCCGTGCTCAACATCGCCCAGGCCGGGCAGAATATCGTCTCCACCAATTACCTGTACGGCGGAACCTACAACCTGTTTCACTACACCCTGCCCAAGCTGGGCATTTCGGTAAAATTTGTCGATAGCTCCGACCCGGAGAACATCCGCCGGGCCATCGACGACAACACGCGTCTGGTCTATACCGAGTCGGTTGGTAACCCCAAGAACAACGTGGATGATTTCGAGGCCATTGCCAAGATAACCAACCAGGCGGGAATTCCCTTTATCGTCGATAACACCGTGACGACGCCGTATCTGTTCAGACCGTTGGACCATGGCGCGGACATCGTGGTTTACTCCCTGACCAAGTTCATTGGCGGACACGGCACCAGCATCGGCGGCGCAGTGGTCGATGGCGGGAAGTTCCCCTGGAACAACGGCAAGTTCCCCGAGATCACCGAGCCGGACCCCTCCTACCATGGGCTCAAGTACTGGGAAGCCCTGGGCAATCTTTCCTACATCCTCAAGATGAGGGTTACGCTGTTGCGCGACACCGGGGCCTGCCTGTCTCCCTTCAACGCCTTCCAGTTCCTACAGGGGTTGGAGACCCTGCATGTGCGGATGCCGCGCCATGTTGAAAATGCCCGCAGGGTGGCGACGTGGCTGGAGAAGCATCCTGCCGTGACGTGGGTAAATTACCCGGGCCTCGCCAGTCACAAGGATCATGCCCGGGCGCTGAAATACCTGACAAAAGGGGAGGGAGCCATTATCGGTTTCGGCATCCGTGGCGGGATCGACGCGGGCAGGAAGTTCATCGACAACGTGAAGCTTCTTTCGCATCTGGCCAATATCGGCGACGCCAAGTCGTTGGTGATCCACCCCGCCTCCACAACCCATCAGCAGCTCTCCGAGGAGGAACAGATCGCTTCAGGAGTCACGCCCGACTTTATCCGCCTCTCCATCGGCCTGGAGAATGTTGACGACATCATTGCCGACATCCAGCAGGCCCTGGAGGCTTCGCAGCAGTAGGTCGGACGTGATTGGCCGCTCCCCGGATAAAAACCAGGGCTGCCCTTGTGGTTGCCCTGGTTTTTATGTACTATGAATCACAACGTATCATTACCACAAAATTTGCACGTTCAGGAGACACCATGTACAAGCTGACCATCCGCACAAGTTTTGCAGCGGCCCACAACCTGATCAACTATCAGGGGGATTGCGAAAACCTGCACGGGCATAACTGGAAGGTGGAGGTCACGGTCATTGCCCGCGAACTGGACAAGGCCGGCCTTGGGATCGATTTCAAGGTGCTCAAGCGCGAGGCCGGAGTGGTCATCAATGAACTCGATCACAAGTACCTTAACGAAAATCCCGCCTTCTCGAATATCTCACCCTCATCCGAACATATCTCCCGTTACCTGTACCAGCGTTTGTCGGAGCGTCTCAACAACGATAACGTCACCATTGACTCGGTGACGGTCTGGGAGTCGGACAACGCCTCTGCCTGTTACTATGAGTGACCCTCTTCACATCAGCGAGATCTTTTCATCAATCCAGGGTGAGGGCCTGCTGGCGGGCAGACGGCAGCTGTTCATCCGTATTGTTGGGTGCAATCTCGACTGCCGATACTGCGATACCGAGCACCAAAAGGTCGATCCCTGCCGCGTTGAAACAAGGGCCGGTTCCGCCGTTTTCACCCGCCTTTCCCAGCCGCTGGCGCTGGATACGGTCGTTGGCATCATGACGGATTGGATCGCCGCGATGCCCGGTGCGCATCATTCGGTCAGTCTGACCGGCGGGGAGCCGCTGCTCTGTGCCGATATCCTCAGCGCCTGGCTTCCCGAGCTGCGCAGGCTGCTCCCCATCCACCTGGAAACCAACGGCACCCTCTACCTTGCCATGGAACAGGTCATCGAACACATCGACTACATCAGCATGGACATCAAGCTCCCCTCGACCGCCGGCTGTCAGGAGCAACTCTGGGAGCGGCACCGGCTTTTTCTGCGGGCCGCCCGGTCGCGCAACGTCTCGGTGAAGGTCGTGGTCAGTGAAGACACACCTCCCGGTGAGATCCGCCAGGCATGCGGCCTCATCGCTTCGGTTGATCCGGCCATTCCCCTCTTCCTTCAGCCGCTGTCGCTTTCCTGTGGCAGCATCGGTATCAGCGGCGCTCATATCCTGTCACTTCAGGAGTTGGCCTCGTCCCTGCTGGCGGATGTCAGGGTGATCCCGCAGATGCACAAACTTCTCAGGGTCCTGTAGCCGCAGGCAACCCTGGTTGGGGCGGTCGGTGCAATCCGGAGCGATTCATGTCAGCAAGAATGGAAAAAGCCGGCACCCCGAACGGGGTGAGCCGGCTCCTCATTGTTCTGTTACAACGTGTTTTTACAAAAAAAGGGGCTACGCTGACTGCGTAACCCCTTGATTTTGTTTGGTGGAGCTGATCAGGATCGAACTGACGACCTCTTGAATGCCATTCAAGCGCTCTCCCAGCTGAGCTACAGCCCCGTGTATCCAAGGAATCAATCTTTTACCAGATCATATTTTTACTGTCAACCATTTTTTGCTGCTGGCGCTGTTGGGCAGTGCTTTGCTCTTGACGCTTTCACCGTTCATGCAGTATAGTGCCTCAACTACCGCCGGAGTGGTGAAATTGGTAGACGCACTGGACTCAAAATCCAGCGGGGGCAACCCCATGCCGGTTCGACCCCGGCCTCCGGCACCAGATCAAACCAAAGGGCTTGGCGATACGCGCCAGGCTCTTTCCATTTAGCCGCTGCAAGGGTGCCGTTTCGTACCTTGCGGCATGCGGACAAAAAGGGGAAGAGATGCAGGCGAAGGAACTGGCGAACAAAATCAAATCCGCACAAGGACCATGCGTGCTTGATGTCCGCACCGGTATTGAGTTCAGGTCCGGTCATATCCCGGGCGCTGTGCATGCCCCCACCTGGAAAATCCTGCTGCGCCTGGCTGCCCTGCCGAAGGCCAGGGAAACCCAGATGGTGGTGACATGCGAGCATGGACCACGGGCCCAATTGGCCGGTTCTTTGCTCGGCCTGCTCGGCTACCGCAACGTCGCCCTTCTCGCAGGCCACATGTCCGGTTGGCGCCGGGCCGGCCTCCCCCTGGAAAAGTGATAGATGGAGTGCCGTATCGGGTGTGCAGCGTGTTGCATCGCCCCGTCCATATCGTCACCGATCCCCGGTATGGAGGGTGGTAAACCGGCCGGGATTCGCTGCATCCAATTGACTGCGGACAACCGTTGCCGTCTCTTCGGCCGACCCGGGCGACCGCCTGTATGCCACAGCTTGCGGCCGAGTCTTGAGATGTGCGGCGGGAGCGCCGCCGAGGCTCTGGAAGTGCTTTCCCGGCTGGAGCGTGCCACGCGGCCGGGATACCTGACGTGATGAGTACCGACGTACACTGTCAAGCATCGGGACTGGAGGTTGCCATGGAAATGAAGCAGTGGAACGTAGCGGATTTGCTGCAATTCTCGGGTGGCTACTGGGGCGCCTGCGCTGTGCATGCCGGGGTAAAACTGGATCTGTTCACCCCGCTGGCCGAACGCCGTCATACCGCGGAAGGATTGGCCAAGCTCCTCAAAAACGATGT
>DAIERH010000119.1 GCA_027346925.1 Geobacter sp. | reverse complement strand
GCGAGCCGCTCAACCTGAAAAAATACCTGCGGCCGCTGGGGAGGATTGCCCTGGGGCTGGCGGGCGCTGCCCTGGCAGGCACGGCCCTGGTGGGGAGCTGGCGGGCACTCCGGTCGGCCACCTTCTGCCGGCTCAAGACCATCGAGGTCGCAAACTGCCGACACCTGACCCGCGAGGAGATCCTGGCCATGGCCGGCGTGGAGCCGGGAAAGGACCTGCTTCGCCTGAACCTGAAACAGATGGGCGAGCAACTCGCCCGCAACCCGTGGGTGGAGACGGTTCGCATCCGCAGGTTCCTGCCGGACGGCCTTTCCATCGCCATTACCGAGCGCGAGCCGCTGGCCGTGGTCAACATGGGGTTCATCTACTACCTGGACAAAAAGGGGACCGTTTTCAAGGTGCTCAACCAGGGGGACCGTCTGGACTACCCGGTCATCACCGGCTTCAGCGAAGATGATATGAACAGCGACCCGGCGGGGACAAAGAACGCCCTCGCCGTCACCTGTGAGTTGCTGACGATTTTGCGCGAAAAAGGCGCATTTATCCTTGCAGATGTGTCGGAGATTCATTACGATAAGGACCTGGGTTTCACCATGTTTACCGCATCCGGCGGCCTTCCGGTGAAGATCGGCACCGGTGATTTCAGCGCCAAGCTGGAACGGTTCGCCCGCATCTACCGGGAACTCATGGCCCAGCGGCCGTCACTGCACTTCATCGACCTGGACTACAGCGACCGGATCGTTGTTAAGAAAACCTGATTCATGGACTCTAATTACAGGCAGGGGGGCGCATGTCAGCTACCAGAAAAGACAACCTGATCGTCGGTCTCGACATCGGCACAACCAAGATCTGTGCCATTGTCGGCAATGTCACCGAGGACGGAATCGACATCGTCGGCATCGGCACCAGTCCCTCCAGCGGCCTGCGCAAAGGGGTGGTGATCAACATCGAGAGCACGGTGGGCGCCATCCGCAAGGCCATCAGCGAAGCCGAACTCATGGCCGGCTGCGAGATCAAGTCGGTCTATGCCGGCATCGCCGGCGGCCACATCAAGGGAATCAACTCCCAGGGGGTGATCGCCATCAAGAACCGGGAGGTGGCCCAGGAGGACATCCGACGGGTGATCGACGCCGCCAAGGCCATCGCCATCCCCATGGACCGGGAGGTGATCCACATCCTGCCCCAGGAGTTCATCATCGACGAGCAGGACGGCATCCGCGAGCCGCTGGGCATGAGCGGCGTCCGCCTGGAGGCCAAGGTGCACATCGTCACCGGGGCCGTGGCGAGCGCCCAGAACATCGTCAAATCGTGCAACCGGGCCGGACTGGATGTGGCCGACATCGTGCTGGAGCAGCTGGCCTCCTCCGAGTCGGTGCTGTCGAGCGACGAGAAGGAGCTGGGGGTCTGCCTGGTGGATATCGGCGGCGGCACCACCGACATCGCCATCTTCGCCGACGGGGCCATCAAGTACACCTCGGTGCTATCCCTGGGGGGGAACCACCTGACCAACGACATTGCCGTGGGACTGCGCACCCCCATGGCCGAGGCGGAGAAGATCAAGCAGAAGTACGGCTGCTGCCTCTCCTCACTGGTGGGCAAGGAGGACAAGATCGAGGTGCCCAGCGTGGGTGGCCGCAAGCCGCGCGAGCTGTCGCGCAACGTGCTGTGCGAAATCCTCGGTCCCCGCGTGGAGGAGATATTCACCCTGGTCAACCGCGAGGTCGTCAAGTCCGGACTGGAGGACTCCATCGCCTCGGGCGTGGTAATCACCGGCGGCTCCAGCATCCTGGAGGGGATGCCGGAACTGGCCGAACAGATCTTCAACCTGCCGGTCAGGCGCGGCGTGCCCCAGCGCATCGGCGGCCTGATCGACGTGGTCAACTCGCCGGTCTATGCCACCGGCGTCGGCCTGATCGTCTACGGCAGCCGCAACTTCGGCGCCCGGGAGTTCCCGACCACCAAATCGGAGAACAACCTGTTCGGCTCGGTGTTCGGCCGGATGAAAAGCTGGTTCCGCGAATTCTTTTAAGCGATCAGATACGCAAACAAACCGAATTTACAGCTGTTTTACGCGGGGCTATTTTTTAATATTTTTTCCTTTGATTCCTGATCCAAATGCGTTTACATTTTACCCTTAAATCGGTGCATCATCGCCAATGCCAAAAGGGGGAAACAGATGTTCGAATTCGACGAAACCATTGAGCAGAGCGCTGTCATCAAGGTAATCGGAGTCGGCGGCGGTGGCGGCAATGCCGTCAACACCATGATCGCCGGCAATATACATAAGGTCGATTTCATCGTCGCCAACACCGACGCCCAGGTGTTGCGCACCTCCAAGGCGCCGGTCAAGCTCCAGATCGGCAGGCAGCTCACCAAGGGTCTCGGCGCAGGTTCCAAACCGGAAGTCGGCAAGGAGGCCGCCATCGAGGACCGGGAGCAGTTGACCGCATCGCTCAAGGGAGCGGACCTGGTCTTCATCGCCGCCGGCATGGGGGGCGGCACCGGAACCGGCGCCGCACCTGTCATCGCCGAGGCGGCCCGCGAATCGGGTGCCCTGACCGTGGGAGTCGTGACCAAACCGTTCACCTACGAGGGCAAGGCCCGCGCCGAACTGGCGGAGTTGGGCATCAACGACCTCAAGAGACACGTTGACTCCCTGATCATCATCCCCAACGACCGGCTGATCAGCCTGGCCGGCAAGAACATGTCGCTGTTCGACGCCTTCAAGCCGTCCGACGACGTGTTGCGCCAGGCAGTACAGGGGATCGCCGAACTGATCACCTCCACCGGCCTGATGAACCTGGACTTTGCCGACGTGAAGACCGTCATGAGCGTGCGCGGCATGGCCATGATGGGCATCGGCACCGGCACCGGCGAGAACCGCGCCGCCGATGCCGTAAACGCCGCCATCTCCAGCCCGCTGTTGGAGGACAACGACATCTCCGGCGCCAAGGGGGTCCTGGTCAACATCACCGGGTCGGCCTCCATGACCATGGACGACTACAACACGGTCAACCGCATCGTCCACGAGAAGGTGCATGAGGATGCCAGCATCAAGATTGGCGTAGTCAGGGACGACGACCTGGACGAGACCATCAAGGTAACCGTCATCGCCACCGGGTTCGGCGACCGCTTCGACTCGGACCGTGCCCGGGAAATGCGCCGGGGCGCCATGCCGATCCTGGAGAAGCACGTCGCCCCCGGCAAGAACGTGCTGGACATTCCGACCTTCAAGCGCGACCGTCAACAGACCGAAAACGCCACCCGCGTCAGACCGGTGGTCACCTACCTGGAGGAAGACGAGGACCAGTACGACATCCCCACCTTCCTCAGGAAATCGGTCGACTGACCCAGACAGATTGCTCGGAGGGGTTTGCATTCAGCACCCCCTCTTTTTCGCCCGGTATCTCCGCTTTCCCCCTCCTGGAGAACCGGGCATTTTTTTGCCCACTCCCCCTATTTTCCGCGCCGCTTGCCCTCCGGCCGGTCCTGAGCCATGCGGTCGGCCAGCTGTTGCGCCTGGGGCACCAGTCGCTCCGGGTCGTCGTCTTCGTAGGCAATCACGAAATTGCGGTAGTCATCGGCCGTCTTCGCGTTCCTGAATGCGCTCCGATACCCCTCCAGCCATCCCTTCAGTTCTCCGGGGGTCATGTCGCCCGGCTGCGCCCTGAAGGCATCGGCCAGGCGTAGGGCCACTGCGTCGAAACCCGGCTTTGAGGCGGCGAGCAGGTTGGCGTAATTGGCCTTTGCCCGCTCGTCTCCGCCACGCTGGGCCAGAAGGAACCACTTGGCCGCCCGCTCATAGCTCCTGTCATACCAATAGAGCGCCCCGAGGCTGTTTTGGGCCGCCGCGTCGCCCCGCAGGGCTGCCCGGTGAAACCACTTCTTGGCCGATTCCGGGTCCTTGGCTACGCCCTGGCCGAACTGATAGATAATGCCCAGGTTGAACATGGCGACCACATTGCCGCTGTCCGCGGCCAGGGTGTAGTACTTGATGGCTTCGGCCGCATCCTGCGTTACCCCGCCGATACCCGTGCTGAACAGGTAGCCCAGGCGCAGGGCCGCGTCCCTGTCCCCGCCGGCCGCTGCCTTTTTATACCACTCCACCGCCTCTGCGACGTTCTGGGGAATACCGGTACCGCTGTCGAGGCAGGTGGCCAGCCGATAGGCCGCCCGGGCGTCCCCCTGCTCGGCAGCCTTGCGATACCAGATGGCCGCCTCGGCCTCATCCATGGGAACGCCCCGGCCGTTCTCGTAGGCCTCGCCCAGGCTCAGCTGGGCGGAGGCCAGCCCCTGCGCCGCCGCCTTGGCGTACCACTTCACCGCCTCGGCCTCGTCCCTGGCCACGCCCATGCCCTTCCCGTACATGACCCCCAACAGGTTCTGGGCCTCGGCAACCCCCTGCCGAGCGGCCTTGGTGATCCAGCCGGCGGCAACGGCGGGATTCTTCCCGTCGCCGCGGCCGTCATACAGGGCGCGCCCCAGGGCATACTGGGACCAGGCATTGCCCTGCTCCGCCGCGATACGGTACCAGTTCACCGCTTCGGCCTCGTTCTTGGCGATGCCGCGGCCGTTCAGGTAGGCATTGCCCAGGTTTGTCTGGGCAAAGGGGTTGCCCTGGGCCGCCGATTTCCGGTACCAGTTCACCGCCTCGGTCTCGCTCCGGGCAACGCCCTCGCCAAACTCGTACATGGCGCCCAGGAAATTCTGGGCCTCCGGGTTGCCCTGGGTCGCCGCCCTCGCGAACCACTGGGCGGCAACGGCCAGGTCCCTGGCCACGCCCTTGCCGTAATAATACGCCTTGGCCAGGGCCGTCTGTGCCGGGACATACCCCTGCTCGGCGGATTTGCGATACCACTGGGCGGCAATGGCGGCATCCTGGGCAACGCCCTGTCCCTTGTCGTACATTACCCCCAGATTGTTCCGGGCAACGGCATTCCCCTGCTCGGCCAGTTGCGTGAAGATCCGCACGGCAGTCCCGTAGTCGTTCTTCTGATACGCCGCAACCCCCTCGTCGAACAGGATGTTCGCCGATCCCTCCGCACGTGCCGCGAACGGCATTGCCAGGACAACCGTCAGAGCCAGCAGTGTTACGAATGTCCGCATACGCCCCCCGATATACGTTAATGTGCGCAAACTATATGTGTCTCTGCGTCCCGGGTCAAGCGAAACCGGGATGTAAGCCCTCGCTCCATTGGCTTGCCATTTAGGCTCTGGACCATCGGGGGATAACCTGATAGGGTTACATGGACTACCGAGATTACCGGTTCCGAGGTGTGAAGCATGGGTACCATACGGCGACTGTCGAACCTCTCCATTATGCTGTTTGTAGTTCTCGCCGGCTCAGCCGCTCCCCTGCGGGCGGAGAGTGCGGGAGAAAGGCCTGACCCGGAAAAGATCGCCCGGATGAAAGGGGTGTTCGAGAAGGCGGAAAAGGAGCGGATTGCCGCCAGCGCGAGGGCATTGGAGCAGGCCAACGCCGCGGCACGGGGGGCTGAACCGGGGGTAACCGAACGGCCGCCGGCTCCGGCGAAGGCGGAGCAACAGGCGGAACTGAAGGCCGGCCCTGCCAAAAAACATGGAAAAGCGGCGGCGCTCGGCAAGAAGAGGCACCATAGGCCCCATAAACACCATGTGCATAAAAAGGGGAAAAAGGTTAAAAAGGGCGCAAAAACCGCGCCAATGAAGGAAAACGCCACCAGGGCGCCCCAGACACGTCAGTCGCCCTTCCCGGTTCCCGTGAGGATAACGTCGTCGGAGAAAGCGGTCCCCACGCACACCGCCGGTGCGGAACCGGCCGTTCCGGCCCAGCTTGCCCCTGACGCGCTTGCCGGCACGGCAGCTGATTCACCGGCCAATCTCCGGGCCGGGGACGTGGCCCGGATACTGGCGACCACACGGGATCTGCATGGAAGGGACCTGTCAAATCTTGCCCTGCAAGGGTTTGATTTTTCCGGTGCGAATCTCGCCGATGCCGTACTGCAAGGCGCCGATCTCTACCATGCCGATTTTTCCCGGGCAGACCTCACCAGGGCAGACATGAAGGGGGCATCCCTCGAATGGGCGAATTTCAGCGAAGCCAGGATGCGGGGGGCGCAACTCTCCGAGGCGCGTCTCTTTTTTGCCACCCTGGACGGCGCGGACCTCCGAAATGTCCGGATGCGGCACTGCTATGCCGCCGGCGCACGGCTGCGCAAGGCAGACCTGGAGAAGGCCGATCTACGCGACAGCATCCTTTGGGGGGCGCATTTCGAGGGGAGCAACCTGGATGGCGCACGGACGGCGGAGTGAACGGCCCGGTGCCTATCGCCGGCTGCTTGACAAGCCGGAGGGTTGCGGTAGCATAGACATAATGTCTGTCAGTAGAAAGTAAGTGACCTGCCCCTTGCAAACGTGGGTTATTTTGGGAATGTGAATTCACCACACAGAGCCACACCCAAGGAGGCAGGTCATGAAGAAGAATACCATATTTGTCGGGCTTGATGTTCATAAAGACTCCATCGATGTTGCACTTGCTGATGCCGGTCGCGATGGCGATGTCCGATTCTACGGTACGATCGGCGGCGACCTTGATTCGCTGCACAAGGTTATCCGCAAGTTGCAGAGTACGGGTGCTGAACTTCACTTTACCTATGAAGCTGGCCCCTGCGGGTACGACATCTATCGTTCTCTGACAAGCAAAGGTTTCGACTGCATCGTGGTCGCTCCATCCAAGATTCCCCGCAAAAGCGGCGACCGGATCAAGAACGACCGACGGGATGCGCTAAATCTGGCCCGGTTGCACCGGTCGGGAGACCTGACGGCGGTCTATGTCCCGACGGTTGAAGATGAAGCTATGCGTGACCTGACCCGAGGCCGGGAGGACGCCGTCAAGGCCCTCCGTGTTGCTCGCCAGGAATTGCTGGCATTTCTTCTCCGCCACGGACACCGCTACAGCGGTAAGGCATATTGGACCAAGGCCCACAAAAACTGGATTGCCGACATCAAGATGCCACACCGGGCACAGCAGATCACCTTACAGGAATATGTGCATGCCGTTCAGGAAC
>DAIERH010000118.1 GCA_027346925.1 Geobacter sp. | reverse complement strand
CATGACCGGCGCGCCGGAGAGCTTTTTGACCCCCTTGACCGTGGCGGTATTCCCCTCGATGGTGATGTCCGCCCCGAAGCGCAAAAGTTCCGAGACATGCATGAAACGGTTCTCGAAGATGTTCTCGGAGATGACGCTTGCTCCCTCGGCAAGACACATCAACGCCATGAACTGTGCCTGCATGTCCGTGGGGAAGCCGGGATAGGGCCTGGTCTTTATGTTGACGCTCTTCAGCTTCCTGGGTCCCTTGACCCGTACCACGTTGTCCCGGCTGGTGATCTCGACCCCGGCATCCTGCAGCTTGAATACCAGCGCATCCAGATGTTCAGGCTTCATGCCGTGGATGCGCACATCGCCGCCGGTGATGGCGGCCGCGATCATGAAGGTACCGGCCTCGATGCGGTCCGGCATGACGGAGTACGAGACCGGCGCAAGCTGCGACACACCATGGATTCTGATGGTGTCGGTCCCGGCCCCCTCGATGTGCGCGCCCATCAGATTGAGCACGTTGGCCAGATCAACGATCTCCGGTTCACGGGCGGCGTTCTCCAGGACCGTCTCGCCGTGGGCCGTGGCGGCCGCCATCATCAGGTGTTCGGTACCGCCCACGGTTGAGATGTCGAAATTGATCCTCGCCCCTTTCAGGCGTCTTGCCCTGGCCTCAACATAGCCATGCTCCAGCGTGATCTCGGCGCCAAGCGCCTGGAGCCCCTTGAGGTGCAGGTTGATGGGACGGGCACCGATGGCACAACCGCCGGGGAGGGAGACCCGCGCCTGGCCGAAACGGGCCAGGAGCGGCCCGAGGACCAGTACCGAGGCGCGCATGGTCTTGACCAGGTCATAGGTCGCCTCATGGCTCTTGATACCGCCGGAGTCGATCCTGACCACATGGCCGTCCCCTTCGACCCGTGCACCGAGGGATTCCAGCACCTTGATAGTGGTGTTGATGTCGCGCAGAAAGGGAACATTGCCGATCTCGTTCATACCCGGCGCCAGGATCGTGGAAACGAAGATCGGCAGGGAGGCATTCTTGGAGCCGCTGACCGTCACGTCCCCCTTGAGCTTCCTGCCCCCCTTGATGATGAGC
Organism: Geobacter sp.; assembly: GCA_027346925.1. Classification (GTDB taxonomy): domain Bacteria; phylum Desulfobacterota; class Desulfuromonadia; order Geobacterales; family Pseudopelobacteraceae; genus JACPFJ01. The sequence continues at coordinate 5,968 of DAIERH010000118.1, read as the reverse complement.
TTGTCCATGTAAATCCGCCTAAGTCAAGTTACAAATCATTTTCAGCGCTTTTTTAGTACAGAAAAATTATTTCCGCTGTTTTCAAGCAGAAACAATTTTTGTGAGCGTACTTATCCCGTTGGGGCAGGCTGAAAATGATTTGGCTAACGCACAATCCTGTTTATCAGGGTCAGGAAAAGTGTGTCCATAGTAGCGTATCGAACCGGCGATGTACACGGGAAATTGAACCGGGATGACCATTAGGGTATGGACCGCCTCCGAGGAGAATTTGTCTTTAATGAAAAACAAAACCATGGTAAGCTTTGTTACCTTTGAAATTCCCGAAACGGCACGGGGCCACATGGACAAGGAACTGCTGTACCGTACTATTGTTGAATTCTCCACTGATCTCATCTTCTGGGTCTCGCCGGATCGAAAAATCCTGCACTATATCTCGCCTGGCTGCGACCAGATCACCGGTTACCACGAGCAGGAGTTCTACCAGGACCCCGACCTGCTCAACCGCATCATTCACCCCGATTTTCAGGCAGTATGGCAAGAGCATGTCTGCCATGCCCATGCCGGTAATTGCACCGAACCGGTGGAACTGGCACTTGTCACCAAACAGGGCATGACCTGCTGGGTCACACATGCCAGCCGTCCGGTATTCAACGAGCAGGGCGACTACCAGGGTATTCGAGGCAATTTCAGCGACATCACCCTGCTCAAGGAAAGCGAACACGCCCGGCAGGCAAGCGATGAGGCACTGCATCGCCAGAACCAATACCTGGTCGCGCTGCACAAAACGACCCTGGGGCTGATCAGCCGGCTGGAGATCGACAATTTGCTCTCGGACATCGTCGGTCGTGCCGCCACGCTGATGAACACCGAACACGGCTACATCTATCTGCTCGATGCGGAAAAGGATGAGATGATCATCAAGGTGCAACTCGGAATCTTCGATACCTTCGAGCACCACCCCCTGCGACGTGGTGAAGGAATGGCCGGCTATGTCTGGGCGCACGGGCATCCGTACTGTGTTGACGATTATCGAACCTGGCCCGAACGGCTGGCCGACCCCCTTCGGGACGTCCTTCACGCCATTGCCGGCATCCCGCTCACATCCGGCGGCGGCGTCATCGGCGTCATCGGACTGGCATATATCGACCCAACAAGCCGCTTCGACGCCGAACAGATGGAACTGCTCAGCAGGTTTGCAGAGCTTGCCTCACTGGCCCTCGACAATGCCCGGCTCTATGATGCCGCGAAGAGGGAACTGGGCGAACGCACAAAGGCAGAGGAGCGTCTGCGCAAACTCTCCCATGCGGTTGACCAGAGCCCGCTTTCCATCGTCATTACCGATCGGCACGGCACCATCGAGTACGCCAACCCCCATTTCAGTCAATTGACCGGGTATCCTCTGGATGAATTGCTGGGGAAAAACCCCCGCATCCTCAAGTCAGGGTTTACCCCCCCCGACGAGTACCGCAACCTGTGGGATACCATCCTGGGGGGAGGTGAATGGCGCGGCGAGTTTCACAACCTCAAGAAAAACGGCGAGTACTTCTGGGAAATGGCCATGATTTCCCCCATCCGCGATCAGAGCGGGGCCATATCCAACTTCATTGCCATCAAGGAGGACATCACCGAGCGCAAGAGACTGGAAAGCCAGTTGCGCCACTCACAGAAGATGGAAGCGATCGGACAACTGGCGGGCGGCATCGCCCATGACTTCAACAACATCCTGACCGCCATCATCGGCTACGCCACCATCATGCAGATGCAGATTTCCGCCGAGAGCCGGCTCAGGAGCACGGTAGATCATATCCTTGCCACTGCCGAGCGGGGAGCCAGCCTCACCCAGGGGCTTCTGGCCTTCAGCCGCAAGCAGGTCAACGACCCGGGCAGGGTCAATCTGAACGAGATCATCGAACGGGTCAACAAACTCCTGGTGCGCCTGATCGGCGAGGATATCCATCTCAAGACCGTGCTTGCCGAGCAGGAGCTGCCGGTCATGGCCGACAGTATCCAAATCGAACAAGTGCTCATGAATCTGGCCACCAATGCCCGTGACGCCATGCCCGACGGCGGCACCATCGTCATCAAGACCGAGGTAGCGGTGCTCGACACCCTCTTTATGACATCCCACGGTTTCGGCGAACAGGGAAGCTATGCCCTGCTCACCGTTTCCGACACCGGCTGCGGCATGGACGAGGAAACCGTCAAACGGATCTTCGAGCCGTTTTATACCACCAAGGAAACCGGCAAGGGGACCGGTCTGGGACTTTCCATCGTCTACGGCATCATCAAAAAACACGGCGGTTTCATAGCCTGCCACAGCGTTGCGGGCAAGGGTACCGCGTTCCAGATCTACCTGCCGTTGACGGACACCCCGGGGCAGCTTCCGTTCCCGGCCCCTGGCATGGGCCCCTTCCGCAGGGGGAGCGAGGTTATCCTGCTGGTCGAGGACGACGAACCCACCAGGACCCTCACCAGGGAACTGTTGGAGGAATTCGGGTATTCGGTCATGGAAGCGGGAGACGGCTTCCAGGCGCTTGAAATCTACCGGGAGCAGCGGGACGGGATACACCTGGTGATCCTCGACGCCATCATGCCGGGGATAAAGGGAACTGATGTCTACCGGGAGATCAGGTCGCTGACCCCGAATATCCGGATACTCTTCTGCAGCGGTTACAACCCAGATACCATCGAGGGGCTGGGAACCCTCGACCCGAACCTGCATTTCATTTCCAAGCCGTTCATGCCCAAGGAGTTGCTGATGAAGATCAGGGAGGTGCTGGAGGATGTCGCCTGAACCCCAGGGAACGATATTTATCGTGGATGACGACCGCTACGTGCTGGACAGCGTCGCAACCCTGCTGCGGGAATACGGATTTACCGTCATCCCGTTCGACAACGGCCACGAAGCGGTCAGGCGGTTTGCCGCCGAACCGGTGGATCTGGTGCTGACGGACATCAACATGCCCGGCATGACCGGCATCGAACTCCTGGAAAAGATTCGTTTCCTCGACCACGAGACCCCTGTCCTGCTGATGACCGCCTATGCCGACCTGGATACGGCCGTGCTGGCCATCCAGAAAGGCGCCTTCGACTTCATCATCAAGCCCTATCGCCCCCCCTACCTGATCCATGCCATTGAAAAAGGGATCAACTACAAGCGGCTCACGCGGATCGAGAAGAATTACAAGCGGGAACTGGAACAAACGGTGGAACGGCGCACGGCGGAGTTGAACGAGGCCCTCAGCAAGCTGACCAGCATGAGCAGGGAGATTGTGGAGCGGCTCACGGCAGCTGCCGAGTTGCGAGACGAGGACACCGGGCATCATATCTCGCGCATCGGCATGTACACGAGACAGCTCTCGTTCCATCTCGGCCTGCCGTCCGATTTCATGGAGAACATCACGGTGGCCAGCGCCATGCACGATATCGGCAAGATCGGCATACCCGACTCGATCCTGCTCAAGCCGGGTACCCTGACCAATGACGAGTTCGCCATCATCCAGCAGCACACCGTTATCGGCGAAAAGATCCTGCGCGGCTCGACCCACGGCATGCTCCAGATGGGGGCGGTCATCGCCGCCACGCACCACGAGCGCTGGGACGGCAGCGGCTACCCCTGCGGACTGGCGGGAAACGACATCCCCATGGCCGGACGCATCGTCATACTGGCCGACCAGTACGATGCCCTGCGCAGCCGGCGCGTCTACAAGCCGGCCCTGGACCACGCCACGGCGTGCGACATTATCCTCAGGGGTGACGGCCGCACCATGCCGGGCCATTTCGATCCCCGGGTACTGGCGGCGTTCGACGCGGTCAAAGACACCTTCGCCGCGATCTTCGAGGCCAGCCAGGGGTAAGCCCTTACCTACCTGTCCAAATCCGCCAGCACGAAATCCACCGACCCGAGGATGGCCAGGAAGTCGGCCACCAGCCACCCCCTGCTCATGACCGGCAACGCCTGGATATGGGGAAAACTGGGGGTCTTGATGCGCACCCGGTACGGAATGTTCAAGCCGTCGGAGACCACGAAGTAGCCGTTTTCCCCCTTGGGCGCCTCTATGGCGGCGTAGTTCTCCCCCCTGGGGGGCGCCATGCCCCGGGTCGAGTTGACGAAGTGGTGGATCAGCGACTCGATGTCCTTCAGGGTATCCGGCTTTTGCGGCAGCACGTAGCGGTAGTCGTCCGTGATCCAGCGTCCGCCAGGCATTCCTGCCATGGCCTGTTCCACCAGGCGCAACGATTGCCTGATCTCCTCCATGCGCACCAGGTAGCGCCCCCAGCAGTCACCCCCCTCGGCCACGGCCACGTCGAACCGGAAGCGCTCGTATCCGCCATAGGGCATCTTTTTCCTGAGATCCCACTCCACACCGCAGGCCCGCAGATTGGGGCCCGAGAGCCCCCACTCCATGGCATCCTCCCGCGAGATCGCGCCCACACCCATCAGGCGTTTCCTGAAGATGGGGTTGCCGTTGACGAGTTGCTCGTACTCCTTCAGGCGACCCGGCATCCATGACAGGAAATGTCGCACCGGTTCCTGCCATCCATCGGGGAGGTCCTCGGTAACCCCACCGATCCGGAACCAGGCCGGATGCATCCGGCCGCCGGTGATCATCTCCACGATGTCGAAGATCTTCTCCCGGTCGGTGAATGTGTAGAAGACCGGCGTCATGGCCCCCACGTCGGCGGTAAATGTTCCCAGCCAGACCAGGTGACTGGCGATGCGGAACAGTTCGGCCAACATCACGCGGATGTACACCGCCCGGTCGGGAACGGTGATGCCGCACAGCCGCTCCACGGAATTGACGTAGGCCAGGTTGTTCTGCACCCCGGCCAGGTAGTCGATACGGTCGGTGTAGGGGATGAACTGGTTCCAGTGCTGGCGTTCGGCCATCTTTTCGGCCCCGCGGTGGTGGTAGCCGATGTCGAAATCACAATCGACGATCTCCTCGCCGGAAAGCTTCAAGATGCAGCGGATGATGCCGTGGGTGCCGGGATGCTGCGGCCCCAGGTTCAGCACCAGCTCTCCGTCGCCCACCCGCTCGAAGAAATCCGAGGCAGGCAGCGGCGCACGGCTGCGCGCGTCGGCAATGGTATAGGGGGCCATCTCGGTGGCACGGTTTGGGTGGGTCTTGAGCAGGGGATGCCCTTCCCAGTCATGGGGCATCAGGATCCGGCGCAGGTCGGGATGGCCGCTGAAGCGGATGCCGAACATGTCGAACACCTCGCGCTCGTACCATGATGCCGCCGGAAAGACGGAGGTGACGCTGGGGACCTGGGGGGCACCGTCCTCCAGGTCGGTCTTGATGCGGACATAGCCCGGCTTGTCGAATGAGAGCAGGTGGTAGTTGAGGGTGAACGCCTTGTACGCCGAACGTTGGCGGCGGCAGGAATCGTCAACCGCAACGATGTCCTCCAGACGCCGGAAGGGGGTGCCGGGGCGGTTCTTCAGGTGCCGCAGGAGATCGGGTACGACTTCGGCCGGTGCCCTGAGGGTGAGCATGTCGGTGGCTGTCCTATCCACCCCGACCCGCTCGCCGAATAAAGTTGCGAGCTCCTCGGGAAGCCCGAAATCGAGGTAATCGTGGACCGGGGCGGGCGGGCGCCACTGCTCGTCCGAGCGGGGCAACCAGAAGCGGGGGTGCCTGACCGAGGTGCCGCGGACCCCGGTCCCCTCCATGCCGGGGCCCCGGGTGTCGCGGGACTTGGTCTCCCCGTCCACCAGGACCGGGGCCGTGGTCCCCTGGTTGCCACCCGGGAGGTGCAGCACCGGCCGCGCCGGGCGCTCCTGGGTGCGGATCTTCTCCTGCAACAGCATCAGCCCCTGCAGGAAGGCCTCTGGGCGGGGCGGGCAATCGAAAGAGCCGTTCAGCTCTGCGTCAATAACGAAGCCGACGCGATTGTCACTGCGCCGGTATCAAAAGAGACCCTTAGACAAGCCGGCTACGCTTTTCCCGGACAGACCGAGATG
>DAIERH010000117.1 GCA_027346925.1 Geobacter sp. | reverse complement strand
GTTGTGTAAATGTTTTGTGACTATCTTGAAACCGCGTCGAAATATATCTATAAAGGTTCGATCACATTCCACGTTAGGAGGAAATCATGGTCCTGTACGTCCTGAGACATGCGGAGGCGGTCGTTGCCACCGACGATTTGCCCGACGAATGGCGGTATCTCACCGAAACGGGAGTCAGATCGGTTGTCAAGGTTACGCAGAACATATCCAAGTACGGCCGCAAGCCGCGCCTCATCATCAGCAGCCCCCTGGTCCGTGCCGTTCAGACCGCACAGATCGCTGCCGCGTACGCCTGCCGCAGGAGCGAGGTGATTGTCAGCGGCTTGTTGCGGGCTGACGGCGATCCCGGTGAACTGCGGGATTTTCTTCGTACCCATGCCAAGGCAAAGCGGCTCATGGTAGTCGGCCACGAACCCCACCTGGGATCGCTCGTAGCCGGCTTGCTCCAAAAAGAGGGTAGTATCCTGCTGAAGAAAGGCGGTTGCGTGGCCCTGGAATTCGATGCCGAGAATTCGGGAGAACCGGCCCGGTTTCTCTGGTACATGGTGCCGGGCAAAACGCCGATCACCTCTCTCAAGAAGGCCTTCGGCCTCAGGTAGCGGTCCGTTCGGCCGAATCCATGGAATTTATCATGAAAGGCAACGATGCCGTGTTGAAACGCGCCCGAAATGTCTTCCATTCCCAATGGGAAGAGATGCGCCGCCTCAGGCGTGTTGTCCTGAAAAGGTGCGGGCTTGAGGACATCCACGACCTGAGGGTGGCGTCGCGCCGCTTCAGGGCGGCATTGAACCTGTTGGCCCCCTTGTGCGACAGCAGGAACGTGCCGAAGCTCTCCAAGGAAATCCGGGCACTTACCCGGACGCTGGGAAATCTGCGCAACCTTGACGAGGCATTGGTTTTTTTCGGGTCTCACGACGGGCAGATCGGCTTGCCCGACCTCATGAGCCGACTGGCGGACACGAGAGAGCGCGAACAGCGCAAGACAATCAAGGCCCTGAAGGACCTCAAGCCCCGAAAGCTCGATCCGCTGGTGCGCGGCGTCGTGGCCGGCATAACGGTGGATTGCCTCCGGAAACGGAACGTACCGGCTCTTCCTTCGTATCTCTCCGCCACCTCGGTCAGCCTGTTCGAGACGATTCAAACCCTGTTGCCCGCGGCGCTCGGTTTTGAAAATTGCGGGGAGCGCCACGCCCTGAGGATCGCCATCAAGAAATGGCGCTATTTCCTGGAGATCGTTTCCAGGATCACGGAACAGGATTACGGCACGGTCCTCGATCGCCTCAAAAAATACCAGTCTCTCCTCGGAAGCATGAACGACATGACGGTGTTTGCCGCGATGTGCCGGAAAACAGGGGCCTCGGCCGACGAGCTCTCCGCGGCGGAACAGGTGGTCACCAACGAAACCAGGCGGCTTTTCCATGAATTCGCCGCGCTCGTCGGGGCCGAGCCGCTCGGCCCCGTGAACTGAACGCCGCCAAGGAGTTCCATGGCAAACGCCACGGCAAAACCAGGGAGGTTCCGGCTCCGCATGTTTCAGGGGATTCTCCCCATCGACGGCTCCCGGATGCCGGCCGACATCATCGCGGGAATCACGCTGGCAGCCCTTGCCATCCCCGAGGTAATGGGCTACACGAAGATTTCCGGTACGCCGGTGATCACCGGGCTCTACACCATCCTCATCCCAACGGTCCTGTATGCCCTCTTCGGATCGTCCCGGCGTCTCGTTGTCGGCGCAGACTCGGCCACGGCGGCCATTCTCGCCTCCAGCGTCGCCGGAATGGCTGCTCCCGGGTCGGGCGAGTGGCTCGCCCTGGCGGGCCTTCTCGCGCTCATGGCCGCCGGGTTCCTGTTTCTGGCCCGTATCGCCCGTCTTGGTTTCCTGGCCGACTTCCTGTCACGCACCGTGCTCGTCGGTTTCCTGTCCGGGGTCGGCATCCAGGTCGCCGCCGGAGAAATCTCAGGAATGCTCGATCTGCCCGGAGGCGGGCACGACACCATCCACAAACTCGTCTCCACGCTGCGAGAGATCGATCAGGCTAATTTCACCTCCCTCATGGTGGCGGCCTCGGTCCTCGTGATCATCATCGGGTCACGCAAGATATCGAAGAAGATCCCGGGCGCCCTGATTGCGGTAATCGGGGCCATCATCGCCAGCTGGGCGCTCAACATGGAAAGCCACGGGGTCCATGTCCTCGGCCCTGTCCCGAACGGCCTGCCGAAGATTGGCCTGCCCGCGGTGGCTATCGACATGGACCTGATCGAAAAGCTGGTCCCCACCTCCTTTGCCATGTTCGTGGTGATCCTGGCCCAGAGCGCAGCCACCTCGCGAGCCTATGCCGCCCGCTACAACGAGCGTTTCGACGAGAATGTGGACCTGGTGGGCTTGTGCCTGGCCAACATCGGCGCCGGTCTGTCCGGGTCCTTTGTCGTGAATGGCAGCCCGACCAAGACCCGGATGGTCGAAAGCGCGGGTGGACAGAGCCAGCTTTCGCAGCTTACCACGAGCTTCATCGTTCTCATGGCGCTCCTCTTTTTCACCAGCCCCTTGGCCTACCTGCCTGGGGCGGTCCTTTCGGCAGTGGTCTTCCTGATCGGTGTGGAACTGATCGATATCAAGGGGATGAAGAAGATCTACGCGGAGCGGCCCTGGGAGTTCTGGGTCGCCCTGATCACGGCCGCGGTGGTTGTCCTTGCGGGGGTCGAGCAGAGCATCCTCCTGGCCATCGTCCTTTCGCTCGTGGCCCATACGCGGCATGGTTATCTCGTAAACAACATGCTGATCGTTCCCGACGCAACCCAGGGTTGGCGGCAGCGACCGCTCGACGCGGGTGGAGAGGTCGTGCCCGGCCTCATGATCTACCGCTTCATGCATAACATGTACTATGCCAACAGTCAGGTACTCGCCAGGGAGGTCGTCGAACTCGCCAGGAGCGCGAACCCTCCCTTGTCCTGGTTCTGTATCGATGCGGCCGCGGTAAACGATGTGGACTTCACGGCAGCCGAAACCCTGCGCACGCTCCACGGCACCCTGGCGGGACAGGGAATCAGGCTCGTGTGGTGCGAAGTCGTCGATGAAGTCCGTGGTGAGTTCGACCGGTCCGAACTCACCGACCTGTTCGGCGGTGACGCCTTTTTCCAGACACCTGCCGCTGTTGTGGCCGCATACGGCCGGGGAAACACCGGTGACGCGGGGAGCCCGTCGCAAGCGCCGCCAATTCCGCTACCGCAAGGAGGAGCATCATGAACTACGGAGAAAAGTTCAGGGTCAAACCGGGGAGCGCCGTCAGGCTGGACAAGGTCGATGCCGCGTTCAAGGATAAGCACGAAGACCAGACGTCGGCACTGGGCGAACTGGAAAAGTACACGCAACGTCTCCGCGAACTGCAGTACCTCCTGTACGCCGAGGGCAAACGGTCGTTGCTCATCATCCTCCAGGCCATGGATGCGGGCGGCAAGGACGGCACCATCAATCACGTCCTGGGAAACATGAATCCTCAAGGGGCGCGGGTCTACGGATTCAAGGTCCCCTCGGCCGAGGAGGCGGCCCACGATTTCCTCTGGCGCATCCACCAGGCTGCGCCTCACCGTGGCCAGGTCGCGATCTTCAACCGCTCCCACTACGAGGATGTGCTGATCAGCCGGGTGCACAAGACCGTCCCGAAAAAGATCTGGTCAAAGCGCTACGACCTCATCAACGATTTCGAGAAAAACCTTGCCGGCAACGGTACCCATATCCTCAAATTCTACCTGCACATCAGCGAGGACGAGCAGCTCCGGCGTTTCAAGCAGCGGATCGACGACCCGGCGCGGCACTGGAAAATCAGCGAGTCGGACTACGGGGAACGCGAGTACTGGGACGATTACACCAGGGCATTCGAGGACGCCCTGAGCAGGTGCAGCACGGCGCACGCGCCGTGGTTCGTCATTCCGGCCAACCACAAGTGGTTCCGCAACCTCGCCGTGTCGCAGATCGTGGTCGAGACCCTTGAGTCACTGAACATGGAGTTTCCCAAACCAACGGTGGACATCGGGGAAGTCAGGGAGAAGTACCACAGGGCAGAGGAAGAGGAAGCTGCGAAGAACGGGAAAAAGACAAAGGGCAAGAACAGGAAAAAGGGCGGGAAATAACAGCCCTCCCCGGGCGCAAATGCGCGGACGGCATCGATACCAGGCACAATCCGACCGATGGCCCCTCCGATGCCGTCCGTCAACCCGGTTCGCCGCTCATCATCAATAACTGCGGCGGTTCCCGCCGGCAGGACCGATGAAGCTCAGAGGGCTCCATGCTCCAGGTCTTCGACGAACCTTTTGACCTTGGCGACATATGAGCAATCACCCCTGTTGATCACTCACGCTTCCGCAGCCGTCAATCCGGAAAAAGCGAACCCATACCTCCCCGATTCTTCCGGCATTGCGCCCTGGTGCCGCGATTGATCGAGCTTGAACCGTGCAACGATTTCCTGGAGATCGACAGCCATGTCGTTCAGGCCCGCTGCCTCGGCGGCAAGCTCCTGGGTACCGCCGGCGTTCTCGTTGATAACGGCCGTCACATGCCGGATGTTCGTGGTTATCCCGCTCACCGAGGCGCTCTGCTGCTCGGCCGCGGTAGCGATCTGCGCCACCTCGCCGGAGATGGTCCGCATGGTATCGGTGATTGCCGTGAGGGCCTGCCCCGTCTTTGCCACCATGCGTGTCCCTTCTTCCACCTCCGCGACACCATGGCCCATGGAAGAGTTGGCCCGGTGCGTCTCGGCCTGGATTGCCTGGATCATGGCGGATATCTCCTTGGTAGCCTTTGTGGTGCGCGATGCCAGTGCGCGCACCTCGTCGGCCACCACCGCGAACCCCCGGCCGTTCTCACCGGCACGGGCCGCCTCGATGGCGGCATTCAGGGCAAGCAGATTGGTCTGGTCGGCAATCTCGTCGATGGTCGCCGTGATCTCGCCGATCTGGATCGAGCGCTGCCCCAGGCTGTCGATCACCTGGGCGGTCTCCCGGACGTGCTCGCCGATACGCTGCATGGACCGGGTCGTTTCATCCATGATCTGCTGGCTTTCGTTGACGCCGTTGTTCGCCAGAGCCAGGTTGGCGGCCGCCGTGGAGCAGTTGCGGGCGATCTCCGAGGCGGTAAGGCTCATCTCTGAACTGGATGTGGAAACCGAACCGATCTGGGTCGATGCCTCGCCTGCCATCCGGACCATGGCGGCCGATGTTTGATTGAGCTTGCCGGATGACGACGAGAGTTGCCGGGAATCCCCGGCAATCTTGGTGAGCACCGAATGGAGGGTAGTGGCCATCCGGTCGATATTGAGCGAAAGGATATGGACTTCATTGCGGGAATCGGCGGGATACGAGTTGTCCAGCCTGGTGGTCAGATCCCCCCCGGCTATGGAGCCGACCGTATCGGTCAGGCGCCTGAGAGGCTTGGTGATCCCCCTGGCAAGGAAATACCCCATGGCCAGGGCGCTCGTCACCCCAGCCAGCAGGCAGAGCATGTTCATGTACAGGGCCGTCCGGGCCGCGGAGGCATTGTCGGTGTACCTGGCCATTGCCTGGGCATTGTTGAGGGCCATGATCTTGTCGATGCTGCCATCGATGCGTTCGATGACATCGGATGCCTGGGTGCGCATGATATTGACGGCCTCGTCGCGCCGGTCGGTCTTGGCGTAGTCGATGATCTTGTCGCGGAAGAATCCGTAGAGTTGCAGGTCTTCACTGATCTGCTTGTACAACGCCGAGGCCTCCGCCGACCGGTTCGAGTCATGAAACGCGGCCAAGCCCTTCAGGACCTTGTCATCGGCCTGTTGCAGCTTTTCCAGATGTTCGGCCTGCTCCTGTGACGACTTGTCGATGATGATTTCCCGCAGCATGGTGAGGGAGGTCTGGTACCCTTTCACCACATCCGTAAGGTTGCGGATGGGGGTGAAGTTCGCGGTGTACATGAGGCTGCCGCGCCGGGTAACATCCCATATCATGCCGGTGGAAAAGACCCCGCTCAGTCCCGCAATAGCCGCGATGATCAAAAATCCGGCAAGGATCTTCCTGCCAAGGGTCTGTTTGATATACCAGTTCAACATGACTTCCTCCCGCTGCTCAGTGGTTTTGATGCAAACTCTAGCACCGGCGTGTTACAGACGGATTTTGGCGGCGATACATTTTTGTTGCGGAAAACGGCAGTGCCGCGATCAGGAAGAATAGTCCCGTATGAAGGAAGCCACGGCAGCCCGTATTTCATCCCTGATCAGCCGGGTTGCCCCCACCATCTGCTCCCACTCTCCCGCGAGGGCCGCCGGGTCGGCAAAGCTCCAGTGGAGCCTCTTCGTGACTCCGGGGAAGATGGGACAGCGCTCGGCGTTGGCGCCATCGCAGACCGTGACGACATAATCGAACAGGCTGCCGCTCCTGAAAAAGTCGAAAACGCTTTTTGTCCGGTTGGCCGATATGTCTGCTCCCACCTCTTTCATTACCGCAACGGCCAGCGGATTGAGCGTTCCCGGCTCAAGCCCGGCGCTTTGGGCTTCAAAGCGGTCGCCGGCGAGCTGATTGAGAAACGCCTCGGCCATCTGGCTGCGGGCGCTGTTGTGAACGCAGACGAAAAGCACCCTGATTTTCCTTTGTGTTGCCATGAAATCTCCCCTTTATTCTTTTCTTTCTCCTTTGTCAGGCCGCCGCGCCGCAATCACCCTGAAAATGCGTATAACCGCCGGCGTGATTGCGCCCGTGTGGCGTGTTGCCCTTCTCAAGTTCATTTTCCAACCGGATGAGTGCATTGAATGCAATGATGATAAAGGATCCTGCCGTACTGCTCGGGCACTCCTCGTAGGCACGCTTCAAGGCCTCCATGGCTGAATTACTGCACTGGCTGAGATTATTTTTAGAACTATTCATGGCTGACTCCCGTAGAGTATTTTTGTTGTTCCCGGATCCGTGACGCTTGCCCGATCCGCCATTCAGGCGTCACGAATCGAGGTTATTCATACTGTAGTGCGCGATCGTCACAATCGTATTGCGGCTGTGAAATTAGTAGGAAACGTATCGGCAAGGGGGTTCCGGGAAACAAGGGAGAGGTTGTTC
>DAIERH010000116.1 GCA_027346925.1 Geobacter sp. | reverse complement strand
TACTGCGGCCGGGGACGTAGTTGAACACCCCCTCCGGCAGGCCGGCTGAGCGGAAGACCTCCACCAACTGGCGGCCGATGACAGGGGTCAGGGAGGAGGGCTTGAACACGACCGGGTTGCCGGTAACGATGGCGGCGGAAGTCATGCCCATGCTGATGGCAAGGGGGAAATTCCAGGGTGCGATGACCGCCGCCGGCCCCCTGGGCTCGTAGAGGTACTGGTTAAGTTCGGCGGGGACCCGGCCCAGCCGGCGGGGCTCGCCCAGGCGGATCATCTCGCGGCCGTAATATTCCAGGAAATCGATGGCCTCGGCCACGTCGGCATGGGCCTGGTCCCACTGCTTGCCGATCTCCAGCACCTGCCAGGCCGCGAACTCGAAGATGCGCTCGCGGAGCGCGCCGGCTGCCTTGAACAGATACCCTGCCCGCTCCCCTGGCGCGACCTCGCGCCAGGCCGGGAAGGCGCCCTTGGCCGCATCCATGGCCTGTGCCACCTGGGGGATACCGGCCTGACAGACCCGGCCCAGGACCTCGGACGGCCGGGCCGGATTGATGCTGGGGAGCAGGTCGGAGGTGGTGACCTCACGACCTCCGATGAACAGCGGGTAGTCCCGGCCCAGGCGGGTGCGCACCGCGGCAATCGCCCGGGGAAGGGCCGCGCGCTGGTCGCTCCTGGTGAAATCTATTGCCGGCTCGTTGGCAAAGGGGGGCAGGCCGCCGGAAACGGCTCCGGATGGGGGAATTGCATGGGCCTGTTCAGCCAGCTCACGGCCGATGGCCACGGCCGGGTCTTCCAGCAGGCGATCGACCTCCGCCCCCTCGGCAAAACTCCGGCGCAGGAACGATTCGTTGGCGGTATTCTCCAGCAGGCGCCGCACCAGATACCCCATGCCCGGCACCATGGCACCATAGGGACAATACAGGCGTACCCGTCCCGCCTGTCCGAGGATGCCCCGGCGCACCGGCTCGGCCATGCCATACAGCATCTGGAACTCGTAGCGTGATTCCGGGACCCCCAGTTCGGCGGCCGTCTCCAGCACCGCCGCGATGGTACGGATGTTGTGGGAGCCGCACGCAAAATGGCAGGTCGCGTGGTTCTCCAGGATAACGCGGGCCTGGCGCTCAAAGGCTGCGTCCGTCTCGGCCTTGATGCCCCACACCGGGCTCTCCCACCCCATCTGTCGGGCGCGGACCGTCTCATAGTCCCAATAGGCCCCCTTGACCAGGCGGACCGAGATCGGGACCTTGCCCTCCCTCGCCCAGGCGAGCAACTCCTCAAGGTCCCTGTCCGTGTCCTTCAGGTAGCTCTGCAGGGCAATACCCATGTGGGGGTAGTCACGGTATTCCAGCCTGAGGCGGCGATAGACCTCCAGGGTGATCGCCTTGAAACGGTAGGATTCCATGTCGATGCACAGGAAGCCGCCAATCGCGACCACACGGGCCGCGATGGGTTGCAGCCCGGCCAGGATGGCGTTCACCGAACCCTCTAAATCCTGGGGGTTGGCCAGGCAATAGAGGGCGCTCGGCTTGATCGCCACATTGATCCTGGGCGCAGAGCCCCAGTCCAGACGAGGGTCGCCGCCTGTTCCGGGGAGCCCCCGCCACCCGTTCCGTACCGCCCCGAGGGCGTCGAGAAGTTCCAGGTAGGCCTCCACGTACGCGTCGGCCTCGGCCTCGGAAAGGGTGGCCTCGCCCAGCACGTCCACCACGGCGCCGAAGCCTTCCTGCCTCAGCCGTTCCAGGTTCCCGAGCATCTCCGTAACCGTCTCGCCGACGATGAACTGGCGGGCCATCCCATGGATGTTGGCGGATATCAGCCTACCCAGTGCGGCACCACCCAGGCTGCCGAACATGCCGGCTGCCCTGGCCCCCCTGGCCAGCATCGGCGGCAGATCCTCGCCCGTGCCGAAGTACTCACGGATATGGTCGGTGAGAAGCTGGGTTGTGGTGAGGGCGGGGAATACATCCACGAAGCGAAACAGGTGCACCTTGAAGCGTTCGTTAGCGAGGCACCACTCCATCACCCGGCCGGTCCAGGTTTTCTGATCGAACAGTGACGGCTTTTCGCCGGCGATGGCTGCGAACAGCTCCCTGCCCCGGCTGACGATGCGTTCATTGAGTGGCGAGGTGGCCATGACAACCCCCAAGGGTACTGTGGTGGTTCCTGTGTCAAAGTCTTACAGATAGAAGGAGAGTGTCAAGCGGCAATGCAGGGGGGATGACGGGGTGTTAAACGGCGGCGATGCGCTCCGTTGCCTCGCGGACCAGTCCGACCACATCCAGCAGCACGGCAGCCACGCCACCGGGCAGGACAAGCGATCCGGACGAATGGGGCTCTTCCGTCTGCCGGGCCTGGTGATCATCATACCGGACCTGATCAGCGGGGACGATGCTCTCCACCCGCTCCACCAGCAGGGCCAGGGATGCGATGGCCGGATCAAGCACGATCACCTTTTCCAGGCATGGGGCAACCGGACGCCCGAGAAAAGCGGACAGGTCCATGACCGCCACGATGCTGCCGTGGAAGTTCATGGCACCGGGATAACAGGAGGGCGCTCCGGGAATCGGCCAGAGGGCCGGCGGCTCCTCCACCTCTGCCACCTCGGCCAGGTCAACGGCATAGCGCGTGCCCGGCAGGGTGAAGACCAGATATTTGCGCCCGACCTCCGTCATAGCGCACCCGGCTCCCCTGCGCTGACCTTGAAGCGTTCCACCGCGGCAGACAGGTCTTCAGCCAGTTGGGCCAGTTCCTTCGTGGACAGGGCCATGTCCTGCATGGCGGCCAATTGTTCCTCGATGGCGGCCGAGACCTGCTCGGTGGCGGTGGCATTGTCGTCGGCTACCTTGGCTATCTCATCCACCGCCTTAACCATCTTTCCCGAGCCGTCGAGCTGCATCTGGGAGAGGTCGGCGATGCTGGTGGCTTTGCGCTCGGTTTCCAGTACGGTCTTGAGAATCTCCTGGAAGGCCGATGCGGTCACATCGATGTTCTTTTTTCCCTCCCTGATGGTACGGGTACTCTCCTGGATGGTTTCGTGCATCCCGCGGCTCTCCTCGCGCAGGTTCTCGATCATGTCATTGATGTCGGCGGCGGACCGGGCCGAGCCATCGGCCAGCTTGCGCACCTCGTCGGCCACCACCGCGAACCCCTTGCCGTATTCCCCGGCCCGGACCGCTTCGATGGAGGCGTTCAATGCCAGCAAATTGGTCTGGCGGGCCACGTCGCCGATGAATTCGGCGATCTTGCCCACCTTCTGCAACTTGGCGTTGAAGGTATCGAAGCGATGCCTTATCATCTCCTGGTGATCGAAAAACTCCTTCATCCGTTCCAGGGATTCGCCGGCAAGCGCGCCGCCATGCTGGGCGGTCAGGCTGGTCTCGCGGGCCGCCTTGGCCGTCTCCCGGGCGCGGGCCGCCACCAGTTCGATGGAGATCGCTATCTCCCGGATGGTCTTGGAGGTCTTGTCCACCATCATTGCCTGGGTCTCGGCGCCGTGGGATATCTGTTCGATGGCCTGGGCCACCTCTCCGGTGGAAGCACTGATCTCCAGTGCAGTGGAATTGATCTCCCGGGCCGATTCGGACAGTTGCCCGGAACCGTTCTTGATGTGTCCCACCAGGTCGCGCAGGTTTTGCTGCATCAGGCTGATCAGCTCCGCCAGTTCATGGGTCTCGTCGGGAAGGCTTGAATGCCGGATGGCCACATCGTGGGTCAGGTCTCCCTGGCTGATGGACTCGGCGGCCGCGGTCAGCCGGCCGATATTGGCGGTGAACCGTTTCGAAAAGGCCCACCCCAGGATCAGCCCCACGGTCATGGCCACCACGTACCCCAGGATGTTGCTGATCTCGGCCGAATAACCCAGCAGGCCGACCAGCCTGGGGCTGAAGGCCACCGCGGCCACCACCACGACAAAACCGATGATGAATTTATAGCCGATTGGGATACGCATGTCGTTCCTCCGCGATAGTTGAGGTTAAGCACTATCCTGTTTATCAGGATTACGGTAATGGGGGTTGATACATCATCAAATCCTGCGATAGATGCGCTCCACCGGACAGACCGGCGTAAAACGCGGACGAACGCTCCCCACCAGGCTTTCGGACTTGCCGAGCACCAGGATCCCCCCTGCTGGCAGGCAATCGGCGATACCATGCAGGATCTTTTCCTGATCGTGCCGGTTGAAATAGATCAGGGTGTTACGGCAGGAGACCAGGTCGCTCGCCAGGTACCCTCCCACATCGGTGATATCGCCTTGCAAGAAGGTTACCATCTCCCTGATATCGGGGGCCAGGACAAAGCGCGTCCCCTGGTGCTGAAAGTAGCGCTCCCTGATTTCCATGGGGACGTCCCTGAGGCGGTCCTCGTTGTATTCCCCCTGTCGGGCACCCTGAAGGGTTTCGGGGTCGATGTCGGTCCCCACGATGACGGTCCGCGTGCGGCGCAGATTCCCGCTGAAATGCTCCCGAAGCAGGATCGCCAGGCTGTAGGGTTCCTCCCCGCCGGCGCAGCCCAGGCACCAGAAGCGCAGGGGGAATCCCGTCTCCCGTTCCCGCGCCATGAAGAGACCAGGTATGACATCGGTCCTCAGTTTCTCGAACATGGACGGGTTGCGGAAGAACTGGCTCACATGGATGGTGAGCGTCTTCTGGAGCAGGTCCAGTTCACGGTCGTTTCGTTGCAGCAGGCTGCAATAGGCGGACGCATCGAGACAGCGGGTGGAGCGCATCCTGATGGCCACGCGCCGCTTCATGCACTTGGCTTTGTAGACGGACAGGTCGAAGTGGCGGCGCAGCCCCAGGACCATGCCGATCTCCTCCAACTCTTCGTCCGTGATCTCGACCAGGGTTGGAAATGTGGCGTCGCCACTATCTGAAGTCAGGTTCATATTTCCGGGTGGCATCGCTTGCTCTGAAATAGTATGCTATCTGTATCATGAAGCTGGGCGGCGCGCAACCGACTAGCAAGAGCAGGAGCGGCCTGTGGCGGTTAATCCCGAAAAGGCGCCCGGCAGGCGGACGCACCCGGGGAAGCGATATGGATGATGCTGCAAAAAATGCGGGGAGCGACCGAAATCTGTCACACCAAATCCGGCAGGCCCTGATTGCCGGCAAGGAAGAGCTCTTTCAGATCATGCAGGAGCAGTCCGCCGAGGTGCTGCTGGCGGCCCTGCGTAATCCGGCCATTGACGAACATCACCTGCTGGCGCTGTTCAACAGGCGCGGGCTGCCGGTGGAGGTTTTCAGCGCGATCCACAGGGGCAAACGTTTGCTGGAGGCATACCCGGTCAAGATTGCCCTGGTCTGCCACCCCGAAACACCTGCGCACATCGCCCTGGCCCTCTTGCCCCAGTTGTACCTGTTCGATCTGCTCAAGATCAGCACCATCCCCGGCATCGGCCAGGACCAGCGTCTCGCCGCCGAACGCGCCATCATCCAGCGCCTATCCGCCCAGCCGCTGGGCAACAAGTTGACCCTGGCGCGGCGCGGCACGGCGGCAGTGGTCGAGGCGCTGTTGCGGGAAGGGCTGCCACCGGTGGTGGAGGCCTGCCTGGACAACCCGCGCCTCAAGGAGGGCACCCTGTATCAGTTCATCAACTCCGGAACATCCACCGCCGAGACCATCTCCATGGTCGCCCGCAATGGCCGCTGGAAGGGGCGTCCCAATATCCGCCTGGCGATCCTCAAAAACCCGCGCACCCCCGCCGTCTGGTTTACCCTGTTCCTGCCGGTGCTGCCACCCGTCACACTCAGGGAGTTGCTCGCCACCCCCCGGCTGACCCCGGCCCAAAAGGACTTGGTGCGCCAGGCGCTGGCCGGCAAGGGGGGCGCACGATGAGGCTGCTGTTCCTCCTGTTCGCGATCCTGTTCTGCTGCCGGGCAACAGCGGGCTATGCTGCCGGCTACGGCGTGGCGCGCAGCGCGACGCCGGTGCTGAACACCCCGGCCTTCAGCTCGGTATTCGGCGGCAGGGACGGTGCGACCCTGAAGACCGACCGCTGCGGCCAGGTGCGGGAGTTGGAGTTCATCGCCCTTGCCGGGACCCCCTTCAGGATCCTGGCGGAGTTGAAGGGCACCACGGCCGCCATCTACCGGGTAGAGCCGGACGACTACCCCACGCCGGCCGGGAGGAGCCTCTACGTGGACAGCCGCTTCATCGAGCTGCGCACGACCGCACCAACGCCGCGGCCCCGTAACCTGCCACCGGCCGCCGAGGTCGTCGTCCGGCTGAAGGGTGCCATCGGCAATCCCTATGTATGGGGGGGAAACGTGAGTTCAGGGGTGCCCGTTCTGGCCGGCCTGTTCTATCGGGGTGGCGCTCTTGCAAAGGGGGACAGCCGGCTCCTGGCGGGTGTGGACTGCTCCGGGCTCCTCTACCAGGCCACCGACGGCTGGACGCCCCGCAACACCTCTGAACTGGTCGCCTTCGGCAGCCCTGTACCGGTGGCCGGGAGATCGGCGCTGGAGCTGGCCCGGCTCCTGCGGCCCCTGGACCTGATCGTCTGGGACGGCCACGTGGTCATCGTGCTGGACCGGGCGACGACCATCGAGAGCAGGCTGGCGTGCGGCAAGGCGGGCAACGGGGGCGTGGTGACCACCCCGCTGGTCAGGCGGCTGGAACAGATCATGGGGACGCGGCGGCCGGTGGACGTGTGGCCCGGCGGCCGGGCGCGGGGGGTGTTTGTGGTGAGGAGATGGTACGGGATGGAGGGGCGCTAACCACAAGGCGCCATGTCCGGCTACTTTTTCCTGCTCTTCTCCGGCACCGGCAGCTTCAACAGCTGCAGTACCTGGACCATGTCGTCCCACACCTCCCAGAAGGCGTCCATGTTCCCCTCGCCTTGCCGGCGCAACAGGAAAGAGGGGTGGTACGTCGGCATGAGCGGAATGCCATGGAAATCCCGGAACCTGCCGCGCAGCTTCGAGATCGGCTCCTTGGTCTCCAGCAGGGTCTGGGCGGCGAACTTGCCCAACGCCACCACTGCCTCGGGCCGGATGGCGCGGAGCTGCCGCAGCAGGAATGCAGAGCAGGCCGCGATCTCGTCCTGTTCCGGGTCCCGGTTCCCGGGGGGGCGGCACTTG